>CAYXDR010000072.1:0-10294 GCA_964463515.1 uncultured Desulfobacteraceae bacterium
ACTGGCTGGTGTAATTCTTTAAAAGGCTCACGCCCTCAATCAGCACGTCGTAAACTTTCCACTCACCATCCGTTTCCATCATCAGGTACTCCACCGGCACGGCCCCCTGCTCTTTCGTCATTACATTGGCTTTCACCACGGCTTCATCAGGATAATCCCTGTCTATTCGCTCCTCTATGTACTCTATTCTCTCTCCTGAATAGCTTTCGACTTTATCCATATAAGTCTTTTCAAGGAATTCGGCAAAAAGCCGGGTAAATTCCTCTTTCTCCTCGGCAGTTCTCTTGCGCCAATGAACCGAAAGGGCCGTCTGGGCCATGCTCCTCCAGTCGAAAAACCGGTCCGCCGCCCTGCGCAGCATTTCCCGCTTCTCCTCGGCCTTTTCAGGGGTTTTCAATTTTTCGTCTGCCAGAATAGATATGGTCTTGTCGGTGATATCTTTGACGGTCTCCATCGGCCCCGCCGCTGCGCAGATCGCGGCCGTGAATACCACCGGAAACGCAAACAACAACACCCGGTGGAAAAGCGACGAAAAAAACATATCGAGCCTCCTGTTTTTCAAAGCTTGCATTCTACATGTCACCGAAAATATACTGAGACAGCAGTTGTTCAAAATCCACAGCCGATTCGGTTTTCCGAATCCTTCCTCCTTGTTTGATAAGCTTTTCCGAACCTCCGGGGGTTATTTCAACAAACTTCTCGCCGATCAATCCTTTGGTCTTGATGGAAGCCACAGCATCCCGCTGTACCTTGATATCCGGGGAAAGCACCATCACTGCCTTTGCCTGGTAATCCTCCAGAAAGATCTCCTTTACCCTGCCTACTTCTACCCCCGCGATAGCCACGGATGATCCTGACTTGAGCCCCCCTGTGTTGGCAAACACCGCCTGGATTTCGTATCCGTCACCACCGAATACTTCCAGATTGCCCATGCGGATCGAAAGATAACCGAGGCAGAGAATGCCGATTACCATGAAAAGCCCGACGGCGAATTCCAAATCCATTTTTCTCATAACACACCTCCACCCGCCCTGGAGCAGGCGTTGCTGCAAAACTACTCAACCGGTTTCATCTACATCCTCTTTGTCTTCTTCTGCGCTCAGTAGGCCCAAAAAAGCCTTTACCAGCGGATCGCCCGAGGCAAGGAATTCTTTCGTGTCTCCCTCCTTATAAACAACCCCGTCCTTCAGAAGAACAACACTGTCCACGATTTCAAACACCCTGGGGATCTCGTGGGTGACTATTACCCCGGTAAAAGACAAACGTCTTCTGCATTCATCGATCAAATGCAGAATGGACAAGCCGGTAACCGGGTCGAGGCCGGTGGTCGGCTCATCGAAAAGCATGATTTCCGGATCGGTGACAAGGGCCCTGGCCAGAGCCGCCCGCTTGGCCATCCCGCCGCTCAACTGGGAAGGATATTTATTCTCCGATCCGGTCAGCCCGACGTTTTCCAACTCTTGGATCGCACGACGTTCTATAGCCGCCGCGCTGAGCCTTGTTTTTTCATGAAGCGGAAACACCACATTTTCAAGCACGGTCATGGAATCGAACAAGGCACCGCCCTGGAACAAAAAACCGAGTCTGCTGCGTAGCGCCGCAAGATCCCGGCTGCTTATCGAGCCCAGGTCCTTACCGTCCAGCACGACACGGCCCCGGTCAGGCCTTACAAGCCCCGCGATGTGTTTCAGCAGCACGCTTTTCCCGGAGCCGCTTCCTCCTATGAGGGCCGCAATCTTTCCTTCGGGTACATGCAGCGAAAGCCCCTTGAAAACCTGGTTCGCGCCAAATTTCTTGTATAAATTCTCGATCAATATCATTCCGAACACTCAAAACATAACCGAAGTGAGGAAATAGTCCCACACAAGGATCAACACCGAACTCATGACTACGGCCTGGGTGGTCGCCTTGCTGACGCCCTCGGCCCCGAAACCTGTTAGGATACCGGCGTAAAAACCCTTGAAACAACATACCCAAACAATTATGACTCCGAAACAGAAAGATTTATAGACACCTTCTATCACATCCTGCATCGCCACGTAATTGGCCATTTCGCCGAAGTAAGTGCCGGCTCCTACGCCCAGAAGTTTTCCTCCCACCAGGTAGCCTCCGAAAATTCCCACCACATCGAAAACAGCACTGAGCAAGGGCAAAGAAATCATCGCGGCCAGAAAATTGGGAACCATCAGGTACCTGTAAGGATTCAGGCCCATCAACTCCAGGGCGTCGATCTGCTCAGTCATTCTCATGATACCGATTTCCGCGGTTATGGCGGATCCCGCACGGCCGGTGACCATAAGAGCGCTGATCACAGGTCCCAGTTCCTTTATCAAAGAAAGTCCCACCATGGGGCCCAGGAATGCTTCCGACCCGAATCGACTGAGAGTGTAGTACCCCTGGAATCCGAGCACCATCCCTGTGAACCCGCCCGTAAGGACGATTACAACCATAGACTGAAAACCTATAAATTTCAGCTGTTTTAGTGTTCTAACAATCTTAAGGGGCGGGATAAAAATAAGGCAGGCGGTCCTGAAAAGGAAAATGCCCATCAGGCCCATCACCCGAATATAATGAAGCCCGAAGGCCCCTATCGTCCGTATTGCCTGCATGCAGGGCAGTTTTACAAAACCTAAGAGCGAAGTCAAAAAAATTCAGCTTGTGTATAATCACCTTCAACCGGTAAACGGTGATGAGTTCGGAAAAAACACCATCGCGCCTTATCGGCATCGGTATCGGTATCGGGGCCGTATTGCAATTCAGGGACTTATATATTATCAATACCACAATGAAAAACATCGATCCCATCGACCTACAAAAAGGAGAAAATCGATGAAACTCAATGACTTTCCCGAACATATCCGCAGCTTCCTGGTTCCAGCCCCTTCCGGAGACATGGTTTACAGGTGCCTTAAATGCGAAGCGGAACACGACAGCGGGAATCTTTTATACACCTGTCCCGGCTGCGGCGGCGTCCTGATGTTGCACAACAAGCGAAGCGAAAACATCAGCTCTGTACCAGGAAGGAAGTGGCGTGAAATTTTCGATTACCGACGGATGTTGAACATCCCCGCGTTGAAAGGAATTTTCCGTTATTACGAATTCATCGCACCGATTATACCTCTGGACAAAATCGTCTACCTTGGAGAGGCTCACACCCCGATGATCTCTGCCAACAAACGGCTCACCGACATGCTGGGGGTCCCTTTTTATTTCAAAAACGATGGGCTGAACCCAAGCGCTTCATTCAAGGACAGGGGAATGGCCTGTGCATTAAGTTATATAAATTACATGGCGGCAGGAAAAAACATCGACCGCATACTGGCCGTTTGCGCATCCACCGGCGACACATCCGCCTCCGCAGCCTTGTACGCGGCTTACCTCGAGGATTCCGTCGCCTCCGCGGTGCTCTTGCCCAAAGGCAAGGTAACACCCCAGCAGCTTTCACAGCCTCTGGGAAGCGGAGCGGCGGTAATACAGATCCCCGGGGTGTTTGATGACTGCATGAAAGTGGTGGAAGAACTGGCCGAGACATACCACGTGGCGCTTCTCAATTCCAAAAACAGCTGGCGGATCCTAGGTCAGGAATCGTTTTCCTATGAAATATGCCAGGATTTCGATTACGAAGTCGGAGACAAGGCCATTTTTGTTCCTATCGGTAACGCCGGAAATATAACGGCGATCATGAGCGGTTTCATAAAATTCTACCGAGCCGGCATAATAGATGAACTGCCTAAAATAGTGGGGGTGCAGTCGTCCCATGCAGACCCTGTTTTCCGATACTACTCGGATGACAATCCGGAAAGAACATTCAAGCCTGTGGCCGTAAAACCGAGTGTCGCGCAGGCGGCCATGATAGGAAACCCCGTATCCATGCCTCGTGTAGTCAAGCTAGCCGAAGAATACGACAAATTGGCGGGAAAACGCAGGGTTTTCGTCGTACAGGTGACAGAGCAGGAAATAATGGATGCGATGATAGCAGCCAACAGAAACGGCAACATAGCCTGCACCCAAGGAGGTGAATCCATGGCGGGACTTGCGGCCGCACTCCGCCGCTCGATAATTGAGCCGGGAGAAACCGCGGTGCTCGACTCAACTGCCCATTCACTCAAATTTTCGGTGTTCCAGGACATGTATTTCAGCAACAGCTTCGATCCGGCCTTTGAAGTGAAACCGGACTCCACTCTCAAAAACGAGCCAGTGGATGTTGTTCCCGAGGGATTAAAGGCCTACCCGTCTCCCGAAGCACCGCTCGAAGGAGAACTTCTGCGTGACTTTGTGAAAGCCTCTGCTGACCGTGTTGCAGGGCTTCTCAGCCTGACTCCGAAATCATGATATTCTAACTTGATGGAATCGCAAAAAGTCAAAATATCCCCCCTATCGTCACCTCCCGACACAATTTTGTGTCGGGAAATGACGGCTTGGGGACTTTTTACGAGGCCATCAAACTTACGGGTGCTGGATATTTGCCGAAAATAAAAATTATAGTTGTAGAACGAACCAAGACGGCTTTTTTGAACGAAGGCGAACAGTTCTACCTCAGGCGCCTAAGACGCTACGTTCCTGTGGAATGGCTGGAGGTCAAGGGTCGGCGCATAACTCCCGGGAGCAGAACGGAAAAAATCCTGGACAAGGAGTCCGACGCAATCTCGGCGCGCATTGGTGGAAAGGATCATGTTATTGTACTGTGCCAGCAGGGCGCCTGCATGGACTCTGTGGATTTCTCTCGGCACATGGACAAACTTTGCCGCGAAAAAGATCCGCTTACCTTTGTAATTGGAGGCCCGCTCGGCATCGGCTCAAAAATATACCGCAGAGGGGACGAAGCGCTTTGTATTTCGCCCTTTACTCTCACCCACGAAATGAGCCGCCTGATACTGCTTGAACAGCTCTACCGTGCGTTTACGATAATGCGCAACGAGAAATACCACAAATAAGCGCCCAAGCCGGGCCGGCTGCGTATATTGGAGGGGCTTTAATATAATAGTCACTCTTCCTGGGCCTTGGACTCCAATGCCATCTGGATTTTGTTTTTGAGTTCAGTCAAATCAAACGATTTTATCACATAAAAATCGGCTGCAATGGATTTCATGTCCTCTTTGAAAGTGTCGTAAGCCGTACACAGGACAACAGGAAGGTCATAAAACTTGTTCCTGATGTCCTGAAGCAGATCAAGCCCGTTATAGTCCACCATCTTTATATCCAGGACCACCAAGTCGGGTTTTTCCTCTTCGATCCTCTCGAGCAGCCTGTAGCCGTTTTCGGCTGTGATTACCTCATAGCCCTCTTCTGTAAGTTCCTCTGAGTATAGGTATCGGATGTGCTCTTCGTCGTCGATGATCAGAATTTTTGCCATGACGATTACCTCCCCTCGCAATTGCGTTTGACCCTCCGGCTGACATATGGAGGCTACGTGCGTTTAGATAATATACTATAACGGCGAAGAATTTTCAAATCAAACATCCACCCGGCGCTCATCCGTCAGGCTGATTTCTCCTTACGGACAAGCGCATGGGCATTAATGTTCCATAGGTATCAATACGAATAAAAGCCTCTACCGGCCTTTCTGCCCAGCCATCCTGCATCTACATATTTGCGCAGCAGAGGGCACGGGCGGTATTTGGCGTCTCCCAGCCCTTCATGAAGCACCTCCATGATGGCAAGGCAGGTGTCAAGCCCTATCAAGTCCGCAAGAGCAAGGGGACCCATGGGGTGATTCATTCCCAATTTCATCACCTCATCGATATCCTCAACCCGGCCGACTCCTTCCATCAGGGCATAAACAGCCTCGTTGATCATGGGGATAAGGATTCTGTTACTGATAAAACCCGGAAAATCGTTTGCATCTACGGGGGTCTTTCCCAACCTCACCGCAAGGGCACGGGTGGATTCCGCAGTCTCGTCGGAGGTCTGGAGGCCCCTGATCATCTCCACTAATTTCATTAAAGGCACTGGGTTCATAAAGTGCATTCCGATGACCATTCCGGGCCTTTCGGTAACGCCTGCTATTTTCGTGATAGAAATTGATGAAGTGTTGGATGAAAGAATGACCCCAGGCCGGCATGTGGTGTCGAGATTCCTGAAAATATCCAGTTTCAGATCCACTCTCTCTGTAGCAGCCTCAACCACGAAATCAACTTTGGACATGTCTCCCAGCGATGTCGAGCCTTCTATCCGCCCCAATATCGATGCCTTTTCGTCTTCGGTGAGCTTCTCTTTCTTGACCATGCGTGCCAGGCTTTTGTCGATCGCATCAAAACCTTTCTCGACAAATTCATCGCGAATGTCGTTCATAACAACGGAAAGCCCGCTGGCAGCAGCTACCTGGGCAATGCCAGAACCCATCTGTCCCGCGCCGATAACTCCTAAACACCCGATCTCCATATCAACGCCTCCTGGTAAAATGTTCAAACAATACGCAGCCGAAGACGCATAAAACTTCAGCTGAATTATTAGTAACTTAAATACCTCGAAACATAAAACCTCAGAAAATCCAGCATTCTCTAATTATTCAGCATAACGCCGTTGTCCTTTTATCACAACAAAAAATTCTTCTGGACTGTTCCCCGAAAATTCTTAATACAGTGTCAATCTACCCTTTTGGCAGCCACATGCACCGCCTGAGTGCCCATCATGAAACGCCTAAAATACAAATGAACCAGCCCGCTCCTTCCAATAAGAGAGGCAAGTGGGTCCGGCTCCATGAAATTTCCAGTACTTTCATGCAGGTAACGGTAAGCACGCGAATCTCCGCTGATAAACTTCCCTATCAACGGTATCACGAAAGCCGTGTAGATTTTGACCGGCAGCCCCTTTAATCCCGATGCCGGGGGGCATGTTTCAAGGCATATCACTTTTCCACCTGCCTTCACCACACGGACCTGTTCCTGAAACGCCGTCATCACATCGGGGACGTTTCTGACAAGATACCCCGATAACACCGCATCGAAACAATCGTCCGGGAAAGGTAGCCGACAGGCGTCCCCGAGGCACCACATTATTGGATGACATCTCTTCGACCGCTTTCCCTCGAAAATCATCCCGGAGCTGAAATCAGCCGCCACCACTGAAGCATCTTTTACCTGGCGCAGAACCTCACAGGCCATCTCGCCTGTACCGCATCCGATATCGAGCACCCGTGCACCCCGGCTAAGTCCTGCTGCCCGGACCGCGAAACGCCGCCAAATCCGGTCGCGACCGAAAGTGATGATCCGGTTTGCTGTATCGTATCCAGGGGCTATACGGCCGAACATTCGATGGACGGACTCACGGGTTTTAATATAGGTTTCTTCAGGCATAAAATTCAGCGACTCTTCCCAGGGCGTTTCAGCAAACCGGAAAATACATCCCCAAGCGTGCCAAGCGCCCCCCTGTCGGTGGAATTTCCGGTGTATTGGGAGAATTCCGCGCGTTCCGATCTATCATGCTTGTCTTCGCTCCCGGCAGCGGGTGCAAGCCCAAGACGCCTGCGCGCAGGATCCACGCTCCGGATCTTGACCTCCATCTCCGATCCCTCGCTTACGGCTTCTCTCGGGTGACTGATCCGCTTGCCTTCTCCCAGCTGTGAAATATGGATCAAGCCGTCCAGGCCCGGTTCGAGGCTGACAAATGCACCGAACCGCTCGAGACGTACGACTGTGCCCGTATGAACCGATCCTTCGGGGTATTTCTCTTCGATACTGTCCCAGGGGTCCGGGGTCGTCTCTTTTATGCTGAACGAAAACCGGCCGGCATTCCAGTCGAGATTCAGCACTTTTACATTTACCTGTCGGCCCACGCTTACTACGTCTTCGATATGTTGGATCCGGCCTCTTGAAATCTCTGAGATCGGAATCAGCCCCTCAATCGGCCCCACTTTGATAAACGCGCCGAAATCCCTTATTGACGAAATAACCCCCTCCACCACCATTCCTTCCTCGATAGAGTCCTTGAAGGAATCCACCTGTTTTCTCAATTCCTCTTCCAGCACGGATTTCCTGGAAAGGACGATATTGCGGCCTTCCTGGTCCATTTCAATGATCTTGAAGGAAAAGGAAGACCCTGGCTCGATGGAAGTTTCCGGATCCAGCCCGGCGCCCGCCTGGGAATAGGGGCAGAAACCACGGATATTTCCCGCTATCTGTATCCTGTACCCCCCCTTGGTCTCGCTTTCCACCCGGCCTTCAACCGGGATGTTGTTGTCATAAGCCGCCTGAACATGCCCCCGGCCGGATGCACCCCTGCCTATCCTTGTGGTGAAGAGGTATTCGCTGTCCCGGGCTGAAAGAAAATAGGCCTCCAGCCAGTCGCCTTCCTTCACTTTTCGTATCCCCTGTTCATCGATCACTTCCGAGACGGAGATGCAGCCTTCACTTTTGCCGCCGAAATCAATAAAAACCCATTCATCGGTCACTTTGACCACCGCGGCCCGAATTTTCTCCCCCGGATCGAACCGCTCCGGCGTGGAAAAATCCCTGTTCAACAAAGTTTCGAAGTCATCTTCCGCGTTGGACTCGTTTTCCTGGTTCGCAGACATTATTTCCGATTTCATTGTCTTCCATCCTGTTAAAGGTTGATGGCCTCGTAAGAAGCCGGACCACCACTGTCTACCATCAATTCCCTGCTGCCCTGCATACGCGTTTAAACACTGCCAATGCCTCATCGATATCATTCCGGGTTATAATGTAATGGGTCACCGCCCTCAGTTTACGGCTTCCCAGGGGAAGCACGAGCACCCCCTCAGCCTCAAGCATTGAAGCGAGGCCGGCGGCATCCGGCATATTTTCAGCTACATCGATGAATACGATATTAGTCTTCACATATGATTCGTTTATTATAAGTCCGGGTATCCCGGACAGGCCTTCGGCAAGCGCCCACGCATTTGCATGATCTTCGGATAGTCGGTCGATCATCTCATCTAGTGCCACCAAGCCAGCAGCTGCGAGAATGCCCACCTGCCGCATCCCCCCGCCTACCACCTTGCGGTTACGCCTGGCCTCGGCGATAAAGGCACTGGGTCCGCATACGAGGGCGCCGGCAGGAGCCCCAAGGCCTTTGCTCAAGCAGAATACTATCGAATCCGCATCTGCAGCCAGCTCCGCCGCGGACACACCCAGCGAAACCGCAGCGTTGAAAATTCTTGCACCGTCAACATGTACACTCAAACCGTATCTCCGGGCAAGAGAACCGATTCCTGCCATGTATTTTGCATCAAGCGGCATGCCGTTGCAGCGGTTGTGGGTATTTTCGACAGCGATTAGCCTTGTCCTCGGGAAATGCACGTTGTCCGAACGGATGGTGGTTTCCACCTCATCGAGGGGCATTGTTCCGTCCGCCCGGTTTCTCACCGTACGCGGGTGAATTCCTCCCAGCGCAGCACAACCTCCCTGCTCATAATGCAGGATATGAGACTCGTCGCCCAAAATCATTTCGTCCCCGCGGCCGCAGTGCGTCAACTCACACACCAGATTGGCCATTGTACCGCTTACAACAAACAGAGCAGCCTCTTTGCCGGTAATTTCGGCCGCCCTTTGTTCAAGCCGGTTCACAGTCGGATCTTCCCCAAAAACATCGTCGCCAAGGTCGGCCTCCGCCATCGCCCTGCGCATTGACTCAGTGGGAAGGGTGACCGTATCTGACCTTAGGTCTATGCGTCGCATTGTCCATCTCCTTGTTAGTTTCCATCCGTGGTGCCGGAAACTCGGCGTGAAATCCTCTAAACGACCAACCCGCTGAATAATACCCGGCACAGTATCCGATATCAAGTGCTACGCGAAAATTTTGAAAATCGCGAAACCACTGGAAGGAAACCCGACACAACGTCAACTTTCCTGACAACCGGCAGGTCGCCGGCAAACTTCAAAAAATGCGAATTGCCGCTAATACAGAGGGCAAACTGTTTTAGGCAGTTTTGCACACCATTTGCATTAAACCTGAAACACCGTCTGCAAGTCCTCCTCGGGCCGGTGTCGACGGGACAGTATATTGCCACCGCCGTTGCGAGAATTTTCGATCTGGTCTGAAGGCCGGTTTTCCGGCAGTTGAATCGATTGCTGATCCTGATTTTGTATGGTGGCTCTTTCTGGAAATGCTCTACGGGTGAGCGTGTCTGAATCGTTGAACCTAACGCTGATAACCTCCGACTCCGCCTACTCATGCTGTTACACCGCCACCCGTGGAGCCATCCTCCTCACTTAAAAATTCCAAAGCTGAAGAATTGATGAGTTCGTAAAAAGTACAATCTCCGGCTTATCGGCGTCGGGGTCGGAATCGGTATCGGGGTCGAAAAAGAGCGTTGATCAACTTCCGATACCGATCC
>CAYXDR010000073.1:0-10245 GCA_964463515.1 uncultured Desulfobacteraceae bacterium
ATTATGTGAACTCCTCTATGAATTTTATCCGTATTTTTTGCCTCAGGCACCTGGAAGCGGAAGTCCAGGATGGCTTGAGTCGGGGCGATCTGGTGGATACTCTCGAAAAGGTCCTGGATATCAGCCTGGATATAATGACGAGTTCCTACCGTGAAGCAGAGCTTAAAAAAGTATTCCTCTCCCATAAGGTGGAGTTCTATCTCGTTCGATGGGCCGAACGCGCCCTCCACGGCTTGAACCTCGTCCTGATGCTAGGTCTCGTGCTCATGGCAGCCGGAGTAACCGGGCTGCTGGTGTCGGACATTGTTTTTGCCATCAGCGCCAATCTGGAAACCGGGATTATCAAGGCGCTGGGGTCTCTTTTGATTCTGTGGATGATGGTGGAGCTTCTTCACACTCAAGTGGAGCACCTGCGCGGAGGGCATTTTCACGTGCTGGTGTTTGTTGAACTTGCCTTGGTTGCCTTTATACGCAAACTTTTCGTTGCCGCCATCGATGAAAAGGATGCCCTCACATTCGGGGTTCTTATCGCCGGTCTCCTGGTCCTGGGAATAATCTACTACCTGGTTGGCAAGGTGGAAGCCAGGGCACGCAGATAATACCAATAGCTGATCGCTTATACGGTTCCGGCGTTCACCGATTACGATTCCGATTACGACATCGAAAAATTGGTGGATGATGACTTTCCCGCAGCCCCCCCCTGACCCCGACTCCGAAGGGCATCGTTATTTTGACATTTTACGATGCTATCATATTTGATGAACACGTAAAAAGTACAATCTCCGCTTTATCGGCGTCGGGGTCGAAAAGGCTGCCGATCAACGACCGATACCGATCCCGATAGCGACCCCGACTCCGAAGGATATCGTTATTTTGACTTTTTTCGATACCCTCAATCTTCAAGCGGCCAGCGCCCCCCGTATTTGGGCATAGATTTCAGAATTGTTGAATCCCATCAACACAGGCACCTCGGACGGGCAGGCGGCTGCACATGCCCCGCAACCCTTGCACAGGGCCTCGTTCACCTCCGCCGCCTTCGTGTCTTCATTAAATGAAATCGCATTAAAAGGACAAACTTCAAGGCATGCCATGCATCCGGAACATAAATCAGGATCAATAACAGAGACTACACCGCCCACCTGTATAGAATCCATCGACAATACGGTCAATGCCCTGGAAGCGGCGGCCTGAGCCTGCGCTATACTTTCGTCGATGGGTTTTGGATAATGGGCCATGCCGCACAGGAAAACCCCGTCGTTTGCGAAATCCACCGGCCTGAGCTTTTGATGAGCCTCGAGCAGCCAGCCGTCCGCGTCCATCGGAACCTTGAAGAATTGGGCCAGGGCCTCGTCCCTGTGCGACACAATGGCCGAGGCAAGGCACAGAATATCGGCATGCACAATCAATTCCCGGCCCAGGACAGGGTCCCTGAATTCCACGTTCACCCCGTCGCCATCGGCACCCACGACAGGCTTTTGATCCTTGGAATAACGCACAAAGACAACCCCTGCCTCGCGTGCGGACTGGTAAAGGCTCTCCCGTTTTCCATAAGTGCGCATATCACGGTACAGCACCACGATATTGACAGAGGGATTCCGGCGTTTCAGTTCCAGAGCGCTTTGGACTGTATGGGTGCAGCAAACTTTTGAACAATAAGGATTCTCTTCATTTCTGGACCCTACGCACTGGATGAATACCACCGTGTGGGCCTTGGCCACCGCGGCATCATCATTTCGCAACAACCCGTCCATTTCGGTATGGGTTACAACAGCCGGATGCTCACCGTAGAGGTACTCCTTCGGCCTGTATTCCTTGGCACCGGTGGCCAGAATCGCCACACCGTGCTCGATGGTTTCCTTCGAGGAAGCGTTTGTCAACTCGGTTTTGAAATTGCCGATAAAACCGTCCACTTGGGAAATAACACAGTTCTCATGCACGGTAATACGTTTTTCGGTGCCTATTGCGTTTACCAGTTCCTCAATCAAACCCTGAACCGGCTCACCGCTGAATGCGTGATTAAGCTTCAGTGCATTGCCTCCCAGTTTGTCGGATTTTTCCACCAGATGAACCGGATAACCTTGCCGGGCCAGTGCCAGAGCCGCCGTCATACCCGCCACCCCTCCTCCGACAATGAGCGCTGATTGACTGATCGGAAGATCGCTCTGCTGCAGGGGAGATAACAACCCGGCTTTGGCGACGGCCATGCGGACAAGATCCTTGGCTTTTTCCGTCGCCGCATCCGGATCATCGGCATGAACCCATGAATCGTGATTTCTTATGTTGGCCATCTCGAAGAGGTACTTGTTTAGCCCGGCATTTACAAGGGTCTCTTGAAACAGGCCTTCATGGGTTCTCGGTGTGCAGGCGGCCACCACCACCCGGTTCAGGCCCTGCTCCTTTATCACCTCCGCCATTTTGTCCTGGGTATCCTGGGAACATGTAAAAAGATTTTCTTCTGTATAGACGACATGGGGAAGCGTCCTCGCGAATTCCACCACTTCAGGAACCCTTACCACGCCGCCGATATTGATGCCGCAGTTGCAAACAAACACTCCGATTTTCGGCGGTTCCCGACGGACATCTCTCTCTTCCGGAACATCCACCTCCTTTGTGCGGGTATTTCGGGCGGGCGCCAGCTTTTCGGTGGCTGCACAAGCCGCGGCACTGGCTTCCATAACCGATTGCGGGATATCCTTGGGCCCGGTGAAAGCACCACAGGCATAAATTCCCGGAACAGAGGTTGATACGGGATGAAAACTGCCGGTTTTGGTAAAACTATGCTCATCCAGGTCTATTCCGAGCCTTTCGGACAACTCTTTGACAGAACCATCAACCTCCATTCCGGTGGAAAGAACGATCATGTCAAATGCCTCGGTTTGAATGCCGCCGCTTTCGTCGACATAGCTCACAGGTATTGAACCGTCCTCAGAGGGTTTGCTCACTGAATGAACACGCGAGCGTATGAACCGGACTCCGTCTTTTTGCGCCTTCTCGTAATAGCGGTCGAAGTCCTTTCCATGTGTCCGCATATCCATGAAAAAGACCGCACAATCCAATGGGACCTTGCTGTGTTCTCTGGCGATCACGGTCTGCTTTATGGCATACATGCAGCAAACAGATGAACAAAAACCATTGTCGCAACGGTTCACGTCACGTGAACCCACGCATTGGAACCACGCTATTTTACCGGGTTCCTTTTTATCCGAAGGCCGCGAAAGATGCCCCATATAGGGACCGGTCGCAGAAAGAATCCGCTCGAATTCAAGCGAAGTCACTACATCATTGAAAGCTGAATAGGAATAGGTGTCATACGGAGTGGGATCGAACGACTTAAAGCCGGGGGCAAGAATCACAGAGCCCACCTTCAGCTCAACTTCTTCCTCATGGTCATCGAAATTTATAGCCCCGGCCGGGCAAAATTTCTCGCAGGCCCGGCATTTGCCTTTCTGAAGATAGATACAGTTGTCGCTGTCGATCGTGTATTTGAGGGGCACTGCCTGTGAGTAGGGAACGTAGATCGCCTTGCGTTTCATCAGTCCTTCGTTATATAGATCAAGGACCTTTTTGGGGCATTTCTCGGCGCAGGTACCGCACGCGATGCATTTGTCCATGTCCACAAACCGAGGATGCCGAAGCACATTTACGGTAAAATCGCCCTCCTGCCCGGAAATACCTTCAACCTCACTGAGGGTCATAAGCTCTATATTGGCATGCCGGCCGACCTCGACCAGTTTAGGTGCCAGTATTCACATCGAACAGTCATTGGTCGGAAATGTTTTATCCAGTTGTGCCATGACTCCGCCAATAGCAGGTGAACTTTCCACCATATAGACGTAAAATCCGGCATTCGCGATATCCAGGGCTGCCTGCATACCGGCGATTCCCGCTCCGACAACCATCACCGCGCCCTGAAGCCCCCCCTTGCTCTCAGTGTCACTCATTGTTTTGCTCCCTTTTTCGCAGTTGGGTCATTCTAAGCCCATTATCATAAATTTATGATTGCCCCTTCTCATTTCCGTCGTATGAATTTTCAACAGCACGCAACAACTCATCATCTGTAAAAGGCTTGGCAAGATAATCAACGGCCCCAAGTTTCATCGCCTGAACCGCGTTGGAAATTGTGGAATACCCGGTCATGACGATCACCGCCAGTGAGGGTACCCTGTCCCTTAACATTTTGAGGATATCCATGCCGTCCATATCGGGTAGTTTCATATCCAGCAAAAGAAGGTCATAATCACGCTGCCAGGCGGCCTGGAGACCTGATTTTCCCGTCTTGCAGGACTCTACCCTGTGGCCCTTTTCGGTCAAAACCATCCGGCAGGCCTCACAGATAACCTCCTCATTATCTATGACCAGGATATCGAGATCCTTCATTTTGACTCCCCAGCGCGATTTTCCACAGATCCTATCGGAAAATCCACGGTAAAACATGTACCGGAACCCTCTTTGCTTGACACCCTTATTACACCGTTATGATTCCGGACAATCCCGTAGCTTACAGCCAGTCCAAGACCTGTACCGTTGGATTTTGTAGAAAAAAAAGGTTCGAAAATTTTTTTAATGTTCTCCGGGGCTATCCCGCACCCGTTGTCCGTGATCCGGACCGTTACCTTTCCATCTTCATGGTCGATTGCATTGTTGACTGTGACGCTGCCGTGATGGTCCGCCACGGCATGAAGGGCATTCAACAGGAGGTTTATGAAGACCTGTTCGATCTGATTTTTATCCACAGGAATTTTGATCGCTTCTGCGGCCGGTTCGACATGAATCGGCACCTGACGCAGATGGAATTCATTTTCTACGATCTCCACGGCCGACTGCATAATTTCGTTGATATCGGCCGGAGCTCTCTCGGGTTCCTGGTCACGGGCAAAGTCCAACAGTCCCTGTATAATTTTCTTGCAGCGTTGCGTTTCACTGATAATAATCTTCAGCCCGTCTTCCAAAACTCCGCCCTTTGGCACCTTTTTACTCATGTTGGAGCTGTATAGAAGAATGCCGGCAAGGGGATTGTTGATCTCGTGCGCGATCCCTGCAGCCATGCGTCCCAGGGATGAACCTTTTTCCAACTGGGTGGCCAGATGTTCGAACCGGGACTGCTGGCTTTCGATCAATCCTACCCTTTCTATAACACAAGCGCACTGCATAGCCACTGTCTTGATGAAATCCATTTCATCCTCGGAAAGAACCCGCTGCTCCGTAAGATAAATTCTCAAAATCCCGGTTAAATTATCCTCAATCGCCAGCGGCACATCAAGAAGCATTCGGATGCCCTCGTTCCAGGTTTCCTGAGGATAATCAACCCTCGGGGCATTCCATATATCTGTTATGATGTATACTTCACCCGGCTGGGAAAGAGTGGACAGTATAGTTTCGGTGTTGACCGGCCCTTTCTTCAGGTAGCGCTCTCCCAATCCAGCAGCGGCACGTACCTCGAACAGGTTTGTCTCCTTGTTCAAAATTCTCAAAAGCGCGCCTTTCGCCTTCAGAGCGTAGGTCGCCTTTGTAACCACCACATCCAATACATCCTGAAGATTGGTGAGCGAATGCATCGCCCGGATGATGTCACGAATTACATGAAAATAGTTTTCGAACGATGTCGAAGAACCCATCTCTGAATTACCAAGCCTCCCTTTCCAGGCGGCTGTGAATAAACATCAGCTGTTTCTGAGTAAGTTGGCCGACATTTTCGTTGATCCATTTTAAATCACCGGAAATGACCGCCGCTTTGGCGCGATCGGAGAGTTGGTAGCCTTCAAGGGCCACCGATCCGTTCTCCGTCAAGTCCCGCCAGAAAGCTCTGTCTTCCGCGGTTCGGTTCAATACATTGATGACCTCACGTTTCTGAATCAGCCGGCCTTTCTCACCCCCGGCCTCATCAAATGCCTCCTCGATCTCCACTGTTCTAGCCTTAAGCGCATCACCCACCGCAGCCTTGATTTGTTCTTCAGTGAAAGGTTTGGGCAAAAAATCGTGTGCGCCGGTTTTCATCGCCTCCACGGCTATCGCGGCCGTCCCGTAGCCGGTGATTACAACCACACCGGTGTCCGGCTTTTCAGCCTTCACCTTACGGATAACCTCCATACCGTCCATATCCGGCAATCTTAAATCCGCCACCAGCAGGTCATACCGCTTTTGTTTGAAGGCCTCCAGTGCAAGATGGCCGGTTCCTGCCAGATAAACATCATATCCTTCTTCATTGAGGACCATCTCAAGTCCCTTCGCCACACTGGTATCGTCTTCCATTACCAGTATATGGGGTGATATCTTTGCCTCTGAAATGTCTGCCTTGCGTAATTCCGCCATTTTTCGTTCTCCTCTCCTTAAAGGTGCATTGCCTGTCAAATGAATATTTTTCAATAACCTTTAACCGATATTACAGCAAGCACCGTGCCGAAAGAACGGGTCGACAGCCGCTTTTCGAAAAAAAGAAAACACACCGTCAAATCAAAGGTTTAAACAAGTTAGCACCTGAAAGAAAATAGGTTCATGACAACCGGAGCGTATAATACAAAATACGGCTAGAACCGACCTCCAGGTATCTATTCATATAATTTCAAATGCTTAAAGCCGTATAATATATTATACGGCCAAATTCAAAAAAAATATGCCCCGGCGATGAATCATGTCAGTCCGCTGCCGAAGAACTCCATTTCGGATACTACCCTTCCCGAAAACGTTGTCAACAACAAATCCGGCTGCCTGGTATCAAATTTTAAAATTTTTTCTGACGATCCCGATAGGGACCTCAACTTCCGGGGCATGATTCTTCAAAAAAAATTTCAGTTGTCGGCAGCCCGACCATGAAGATGAGCGCCGGCAAATCCGGAGGTCGGCAGGGGCTGTCAGTCCAAGGCAGAAACGGTTAAGCGGGCAAAAACCAGGGGGGGGGAAGGAAATCAGCCTGCGGATGAATCAAGAAGTCCGGAGGCTAAACCCATCGCACGGACCGTTTCAAGATCGCCCGGACCGCCTCGTTTCTTCAGGCGAAAAGCGATGGTCCTCCGTTCCTCCTCCGGCCTGTTTTTGCCGACGTCGCTCTTCGCGCTTATCGAAGAGGGCCTCACCTCGACAACGGTGCAGCGCCGGAAACCCTCCATTTCCGCGGTGACGGGGGGAACTTCCGCAGCAGGTTCGTGTTTTGCCACAAGGGCATTTAAAGCCTTCGTCTTCAGTGCATCATCGGTTACTACGGAGGCCGTACCCCGAATAATCACACAATGATAGAACTGGTGCAGCCTGCATGATCCCCCTTCAGGATCGAATTCGCGCCCTATGTATGCAAGGGGAAAATCCACTTCGAAGCAGACCCTGGGCTCACGCAGCAGGTTGTCCAGTTTTTCGCCTTTAGGTGCACAATGAAAATAAATGTTGCCTGCGTAAAAGACAAAATTTACAGGTGTTATGTAAGGATAACCGTCAGGCCCGTTTGTCGCCAGCCTGCCGATGGTCGTTAAGGACATGATACGCTCGACCTCGGCCGGATTAGTCACTTCAGCATGTTTTCTTCGCATTTTATCTTTTCTTTATTTTTCGTTCAACGTGAACCATGATAAAGCCGTAAAAAGTCAAAATAGCGATGTCTCTCGGGGTCGGGATCGGTATCGGAAGTTGATCAACTCTCTTTTCGACCCCGATACCGATTCCGACCCCGACGCCGACAAGCCGCGGATGGTACTTTTTACGAGCCCGTCAACCATCATCGAACATCAATATATGCTCGGAGGCAAGATCCGCATAGCTTCCGGCTGTGGCCTTGATACGGTCCACCCATCCCGGTGCCAGTTCGCGTTTCACCTGGGCAGGAACACCTGCAACCATCCGATGAGCTTCCACCGCCTGTCCTTCCTTCACGAGTGAATGAGCAGCCACGATGGAGCCCCGCCCGATAGAGGCTCCGTTCAGGATCACGGCCCCGATTCCGACAAGACATGCCTCTTCGATGCGACAACCGTGAATCACCGCATTATGGCCTACCGTCACATGAGCACCTACCGTGACAGGATGTTCCGCCACCGTATGGACAGTAGAGTTATCCTGAATGTTTGAATATGCACCTATACGTATCCGCGACCTGTCTCCTCTCACAACGGTGCCGTACCAGATGCTTGCATGATCCTCGATCACGACGTCGCCTATGATCACCGCGTTCGGAGCTATGAACACATTTTTTCCGATCCTCGGGTTAATACCCCGAAAAGATTTTATCATTAAAAAAGTCCTTCTTCCCTTTAAGCTGAATCTCGACTGCAGCCTACTTCAGTTTTTTGATTTCCTCTTCAACCTCTTCGGCTCCTTCGGCGTAAAATTTCTCCTCATCCGGCGCCAGTTCCCTCAGAAGCCTGAGAAATTCGCCCGCATGCACGCGCTCTTCGTCCGCGATGTCAGTGAGGACCTCTATGGCCAGTTTGTTATCTGTTGATTCAGCCAGTTGCATATAAAGCTGAATCGCCTCATATTCCGCGGCTATCATGAAACGTATTGCACGAATTAATTCCTGGTCCGTAAGTTTCCTGTCTTTTGCCAGCCCTGAAAAGGGAGCCCCAAATTCCGGCATGACTAACCTCCTTTTTTTAATTGCCGCCTGCAGTGACGGTTTGCTATCTTCAAATATAATGCCTTCAATGTCAACCTGCTAAACATGATGGCATCGTAAAAAGTCAAAATAGCCCATCTATCGTCACCCCGACGCCGAGGGACCTCGTTATTTCGACTTTTTACGGTTCCATCAAATTTCACTCCCCCCTTGACCTATAAGAAACTTTGGTATATTCTTTTATTAAAATAATTTTTAGCATTGTCATTCCGAAAAGCCTCCTGGTCTTCGGAGGTTTTCTTTCGACCACAAACCGAAAGTTAATGTGTGGATTTGTAAGCGAAACGGCTTTGACTGAAAATGGCCTGACCATGGTCGAGCAGCACCCCTTTTCTGAGAAAATGTAACATATAATATTGTGGTGGCAGCTGAACAGGCGGGATGAAAACCCGTCAATCTGAAACCGCAATGGATGAATGCCCAGCCCCCGGTAGGCATTTCCTTCCGGGCAGACCGAAAGGGAAGATCTGGTGCGCCTAGAAAGCGCACCGGCAATATAAACCAGGAATGGGCTATTTGCTTGCCGCCCTTTCCGTAATCCTGAAAAATAGGAGGATTGGTTATGAAAAAGTTCAGAAATTTAATCGGCATAGCGACTCTGAGCATGTTTATCGTCGGCCTGTGGGCGGTTCCAGGTATTGCCAAGGAATTCAAGTTCGGGCATGTGGGCGCGCCCGGGTCTCTTTTCCAGATTTGTGCAGATGAATTCGCCAAGCGTGCGAATGAAAAATTGGGAGACAAGGGTGAAATTTCAACATTCGGTTCGAGTCAGCTGGGCAAAGACCGCGAACTTTTGCGTAAACTCAAACTGGGTACAGTTGATTTCGCTCTTCCTTCCACAGTCATGTCCTCGGTGGTGGATATTTTCGGGCTCTTTGAAATGCCCTACTTGGTGAAGAACCGTGACCACATGAAAAAGATACGGGATGAAATTTTCTGGGAAAAACTTGCGCCTGCGGTCGAGAAGCAGGGATATAAAATCATCGCTGTATGGGAAAATGGATTCCGGCATATCACGAACAATGAACGCCCCATCAACGGGCCGGATGACCTTAAAGGCCTCAAGCTGAGGACCCCCATGGGCGACTGGCGGGTGAAAATGTTCAAATCCTACGGTGCAAACCCCACCCCCATGTCACTGTCGGAAGTATTCGTCGCTCTCCAGACTGGTGTAATAGACGGTCAGGAAAATCCTCTGGCCCAGATTTACAGCCAAAAATTCCAGGAAGTCCAGAAATACCTCAGCATGACAGGGCATGTTTACACTCCCGCCTATGTAACCGTGGGCAAGAAAAAATGGGAGGCAATGGATTCTGAAACAAGAAAGATTCTTGAGGAAACCGCCATTGAGATGCAGCCCTTCGTTTATGAAGCAGCTGCGAAGCTGGACAAAGACCTTCTGGAAAAGATCAAGGATGCGGTGGAAATCAACGAAGCCGATAAAGATGCATTCATAGCTGCAAGCAGCGCCATCTATGAAGAATTTGGAAATTCCGTGCCAAATGGTGCAGAGCTGATCGAAGAAGCCCTTGCACTTGGGAAATAGGTACTTCGATTGTTAGATCCTCCCGGCACAATCACGGCGCCGGGAGGTTTTTTTCAGAAGCGCCAAGTGTGATGGCCTCGTAAAAAGTCCTCTGAACGTC
>CAYXDR010000074.1:0-10184 GCA_964463515.1 uncultured Desulfobacteraceae bacterium
CCTTCAGGAAGGCAGACAGCCGCGCCATGGCCTCTGTGACCCCGGCACAGGCCTTGCGCCACCCCAACTGGAGCATGGGGCCAAAAATCACGATAGATTCGGCCACGCTTATGAACAAGGGGCTTGAAGTGATCGAGGCCAAATGGTTGTTTGACCTTGAACCCCGGCAGATAGATGTGATAGTTCACCCGGAAAGTATAATCCATTCCATGGTCGAATATCAGGACGGCTCTATCATAGCGCAACTGGGAATTCCGGATATGCGCATAGCAATTTCCTATTCCCTTTCATTCCCCGAGCACACCGCAAACGATCTTCCGCCCTTGAGCCTGGAAAAGGTCGGCTCATTGACCTTTGAACCACCCGATATGGTAAGGTTTCCCTGCCTCCGCCTTGCCCTGGAATCCCTGGAGAAGGGAGGAACCGCGCCGGTGGTCCTGAATGCCGCAAATGAGACTGGTGTTGCAGCCTTTTTGGAAGAACGGATTGAATTTCTGGATATAGGGGTTATTATAGCCGAAACCCTCGAAAGAAGCAGGGTGTGCCGGGTGGAAGACCTGGACACAGTCCTTGCATCGGACGCAGATGCCAGGCGGACGGCCGAAGAAGTCATGAAGGAAATCCAAGGCCGACGCGTTTGATTAAACACCCGGCAGAGTCGAAAAAGGCCGGTTGCCGTGTAAAAGCGGTTGGAAAAACTGCCGAAAGTATGATTGATGAGGTCGTAAAATGTCAAGATATCCCCTCTATCGTCACTCCGGCGCAGGCCGGAATCCAGTGATTCCAACTACTTATGGATTCCGGCCTACGCCGGAGTGACGGCTTGGGGACTTTTACGAGTCCATCATGATTGTACAGGTAAAAAAACTTCCATTGAGCGGTGATATTGATGAATGCATTTTTATACTACGTACTGCCCTTTGTTTGCGTATTGGGCATACTTATCTTTTTTCACGAGCTGGGCCATTTTCTGGTCGCCAAGTTTTTCAAAGTCAAAGTACTGACATTTTCCCTTGGCTTCGGTCCCAAACTAATCAGCCGCCGACGGGGTGAAACCGAATACGTTATCTCCGCCGTGCCGCTGGGTGGTTATGTAAAGATGCTGGGGGAAGAAGCCGACGAAGACGCGGAAAAACTTTCCCCTGCTGATTCGGCGCGCTCATTTGCAAATCAAAGTGTTGGAAAGCGCCTCGCCATTGTCGGCGCGGGTCCCATGTTCAACCTGCTGTTAGCCCTGCTCACATTCATCTTCTTCTACATGTTCGCCGGCATGGAAGAGCTGGACGCCACCGTGGGCCAGGTCACACCCGATTCACCGGCTGCTGAAGCCGGCATACGAAAGGGCGACGCCATAGTTGCCGTTGACGGAACCCCTATTTCGAACTGGACGGAAATCCGTGAAGCAGTTACAGAGCATATGGACAGACCCATGGAAATCACCATCCTCAGGGAGGGCCGGCATCTGACTAAAACTCTGCAGGCCAGGATTTCGTCTACTAAAAACATTTTCGGCGAAGATGTAAAAACCCCGCTGATTGGAATAGTGGCGGCCGGAGACTACCACCATGTGCCCCTTGGCCCTATTGAAGCCGTCACCGCGGGTTTCGCTCGAACATGGGAAATCACCAAACTCACCCTTATGACCATTGTAAAGCTTTTTCAAAGGATACTGCCCGTCAGCACGATCGGGGGCCCCATTTTGATCGGTCAGCTCACGGGTCAGATCGCGCAGGAAAGCCTGATCCATCTGATCCCGTTCATTGCGGTTATCAGCGTCAACCTTTTCGTTCTGAACCTGCTGCCCATCCCTATCCTCGACGGAGGGGTGATATTGTTTTTGTTGATAGAAGCAGTCCGGGGCCGTCCCATGAGCATGAAGAAAAGGGAGTATGCCCAGAAATTCGGGCTGGCTCTGCTGCTTACCCTGATGGCGGTAGTCATCTACAACGACATGGTGAGAATTTTACAGTAGATTTTTACTCGCTTAATCTGGGATTACATCTTTCAAAATGCTTAATGTTTTAATAATTCGGCTAAAATCTCAAGCAGCGGTTCTCGATATAAGCGACGGGTAAAAAAAATGATTCTAGCGGTTAACACCAGCAGTTTTCAATTCAGCATGGCACTGCTGGATCAAGACGGAAGCCTTAAAGCCGAATACGTGGTTGCCGGAGGTGCAGGCCGATTTGCGGGCATGTTTCCAGCGCTGGAAGATATGCTTGCTACCCTGGGCTTCTCCGTGGGGGATGTCTCGGCCGTTGCCGTGGCAATAGGGCCGGGAAGCTTCACCGGGCTCAGGGTGGGCCTTGCCGCATCAAAAGGTCTGGCTTACGCCCTTGATGTGCCGCTTGTGGGCGTATCGAGTCTGGAAGCCTTAGCCTGCCAGGTGACAGGCGCTTCGACAACCGTGGCACCCATAATAAGTTCCCGGCGGGGAGAAGTTTTCACTGCCCCATTCACCGTCCCCCTTCCTTATCCCGAAAGGCTCGGAGCCGACACTTCCATCCCTATCGATGAACTTAGTTCCTTTTACAATGAACCGGTTATCATTCTAGGCAACGATTACCCAAAACAGGCACCGCTGCTGCGCAACCGCCCAAAAGATTCCCTGCTTTTAGCCCCGCCCCATTTGTGGAATCTACGAGCCTCGGCAGTAGGCTTCCTCGGTCTCCGGCGGCTTCGCGCCAAAGACTACGACGATCCGGAGACCATAGCCCCGCTCTATCTGCGTGCCCCTGATATCCGTCCAAATCCGTACGCCCGCTTCTTCCGGGAAACCGGGCATTCCAATACCGATGCCTCAGCTGACCAATAAATGATGGCATCGTAAAAAGTCAAAATCCGTCCTCCATCGTCACCTCCCGACACAATTTTGTGTCGGGGGGGGTCCAGTCATTCCAACGACTTATGGATTCCCCGACATCTTCTTGTGTCGGGGAATGACGGCTTGGGGACTTTTTACGGTTTCATCAACATTTATTTTTATAATAAGGGTGGGGTCCAACCTCGCAACCAGTAGAATCAACGATTTTGCATGGACCGGCCCCGTTTTGGGTCCTACTGATAGGAATTGACACAGCGAATATACCCTTCCCTGTCCATATGGCCGATGGCGCACCAGTATGCAGGCCAGTTCATGTCGCTGATCGGGTTGTCTGCATCGTGCCCTGAATAGTAAAAATGTATATAGTTTTGTTGACCTGTCGAATCTGAAGACAACCAAGGCCAAAGAGTGGCGAGGGACGACTCCAACGGTCCTTCCATCTGATAGGCGCTCGAAAAGCGGTATTCGGGTAGAAACCGGTTACTATCCTCTTTAAACCTATATGTCAGGGATTCATAATCCAGTAACTCCCAACTGTCAGGCTCCATGGAAAACTTTTTGAATGCCGAATTATTGCCAAACAATGGGCTGATGCCCGGTGTGACAAGGACAGGAACAGAGGGGCCGCCCTCCCCGTTCACGGAAAGCCGGTATTCATCCATGTGGGTGTGACCTGAAAAACCGTACTGGATAACGTCCCTATATTCATGGACAATCCCCGAAAAGCGTTCCTGGTATTCAGGCCTCCACATCATCGCCGCGTCTGAAATGCGGCCAGACGCATCCATATACGTGGTAACGGTACCGTAAACGTCTGCACCAGGGGGCACATGCATGAGCAGCCAGACTTTTTCCCCCGAATCCCTGGCATGGGCCAGGTTTTCTTCCAGCCAATCCAAATGCTGTTCAGCAACGCCGCTCACTTGAACCCCTTGGTTTCCAGACCAGTGGACTGAAAAAAGCAGGGTGTTGAGACACAAAAACAGCACCCGGGATCCGGCGGGCTGAGCCCTGTAGTATCCCCCGGAGCGATAGGTCTTCTCAAAGATCTCCCAGTCACCCTCACCCATGAGAAAATCACCATAAAAGAGAGGGGCGGTATCAACCAGAAAAGCACCTCCAGGGATCAGGGCATAATCCCCCGCATAAGAGTCGTTGTTCCCCAGGACGAACATCACAGGGATTGGTTCGGGAAGCGAGTTTCTCAATTGATCCACAAAAAAGGACACCGTTTTCAGGACAAAAGATCGAAGTGCGGCCTCATCTTCTTCACCATATAGTGCAAAGAAAGTTTCGCGAAACCAGTGGACCAGGATGTCCCCTTGAAACAGCACCACCGGGTTCGATGAGACCTGGGTGCTGAGCGCTTCCAGCAACCTCACCAGGAGCGGATAATTGGTCTCTTTCCCCCAGGATTGGGGTTGCGAAATGTGAGAGTCATTGAAAATATCAGCCCACTTTTCCGAAGGTGAATCCATTAACCGGGGAAAAAGATCTGGATCGTAAAAGGGATTGAAATGGATGTCGCCCAGCACCAGAAAGGATCCGGAAGACGAAGAAGGGGAATAATCGGCATCTCCGCAGCTCACACATACAACGAGCAGGAGCGCCAGAAAAGCCCACAATCCATATTGACGAATTTTCCAGAAAATGCTGATCACCTCGAAACTCCTTCCCGCTTAAAGATTTTCAATATCAAAAAAAGCAATATAGCCCTGATACGGGGGAGGAAGAGCGACGGAAGGTACGGCGGCGACCTCGACCACCTATGCTTATAGTAAAATAAACAGCAACATTCAACATAATTGACAAACTCCCGCGCCCCCACCTTTAGGCCACTGCCGTCCTCCAATCGGCGTCGGGGTCGGTATCGAAATCGGATGTTTTTAATGTAATGCTTTTTCCGCCTGGCTAACAGCTTACGTATCCTGAAAGACAAAACCCCAGATCAACCGAGTAAGCATCTAAAACAGGTGGAATAGAACGTACTACGGTCATTCCCAGCAGGGATACAGCGATGTATCTCAAGCCTGCCTTGAGCCGTGGACAATTGCCTTTACAGATCGGTACTTGTATTTTGTGAAGAAGGGAAAATTTTTGCCTTGACATTAATATATCTGCTGACGTATTAATTAATATATCAGTTGGTCGCCTCATCTGCACGGCCTATCGATACTGTAATACACATAAGACAGATTAAGAGCCGACCCGGTTTGGGACTTCAGCTTATCGTGACAATACATGCCGTCAATCATTCATGACAGGATAGAGGTCCTGGTTACTATAATGAGCGAGCTGCTTCCGGCGAAGTTCTGCCAAAAGGTATGATGTGTCCATACTTCCCGAAAACAAACATCCACGCCAGGCGGACCGAGTAACCATGATAGGGCTCGACTTCGGATCTACGACCAGCAGCGCAATGGTGGCAACGGCAATCGTGGGGCTCAGCAGCTCGACAGGCCGGATGAAGCTCGAGACACCGCAGGTAATCTATCGTTCAAATCCTGTATTAACACCTTTTGTCGAGGGAAAAATCGACTCAGACTCCCTGAACAGCTATATTGACCGGTGGATCAGCGAAAGCGACGTGCACGGAGAAGAGTTTTTCGCCGGGGGTGTCATCATTACCGGACTCGCCGCCCGGAAAGACAACGCGCAGGAAGTAGCAAAGCTGGTCGGAGAACGCATCGGGGAAGCCGTTGTTGCCACTGCCGGCGATCCCCGCCTGGAATCCTGGTTGGCGTTCATGGGCAGCTGCTCAATGCTGTCACGATGTTACCCTGAAAGACCTTTCATCAATTTCGACATCGGGGGCGGAACCACCAATCCGGCTTTTGGGGCAAACGGAGAAGTGCTCTGCACCGGATGCTACTTTATCGGGGCCCGCCATTTTCAATTCTATCCGGGGACCTATCGCTTAACAGACATTTCCATATACGGCAGAAAACTACTGAATAACCTCGGCATACAAAAGGCACTCGGTCAAAAATTGTCCTCTGGAGAGGTTGATGCGATCCTAAACTTTTACGTTACTGCGCTGGAAGCGATTGCGGCCGGCAATCTCGGTTTTTTTTTATCCCCCGCTGCTGCTTTATACCAGCAGTGTGCCTTTAATTTTGAACCGCCTACAAAAGAACCGGCCATCGTTTTTTCCGGAGGAGTAGGTGAAATGGTGTACCGTGAAAGCAGAGGCCAGGTATTGCAGGGAAAAACCTATTACGGTGACCTGGGGATCGATTTGGCAAGGCGCATCTGTCAATCGCCTTTGCTTGCACGGCACATACACGACCTGCTTCCGGAGAACCAAGGCCGTGCCACAGTCTACGGCCTCACGCTGCACAGCACCGAGATTTCGGGGCAGACGATCTTTCTTTCAGATAAAGCGTTTCTGCCTCTCAAGAACCTTCCCATTGTAGCTCGGCTGTCTATCGATGCGGATCTCGAGGAGATCGAAAAGGCTGTCTTACTGTTGAGCGCGACGGAAAACGGCGGCTGTATCCAAGTATTGCCTCCGTCGGGCAGTATTAACACGGGAGGTAAAGAACAGGAAGGCTCGGCATTCCACAACCGCCAACAGGTGAAATCCTTCGGACAGAGGCTGCAGCTGAGCTTTGCCCGGGTACAGCCTGGAATTCCTGCCGTGGTATTGGTTCCTGACAACTATGGGCAGGTGCTGGGCAACTATGCGAGCCGCTGGCGCCGAGATCCTTTCTCCCTGGTTGTAATTGATGAAATTCCAGACAGGCTGGCCCATTTTGTAAATATTGGCCGCCTTCACAACGCCATCGTTCCGGTTTCGTTTTACGGAGTTTGCTGAAGCTATGGGCCGAGATGGATCTGGAAATACCGGAACGGCACAGTGAAGTTTCCAGATTGAAGATTGGGCAAAAGCACTGTTTCCGCATGGAAACAAGCCACGAGGACTGCGATGCCGTTAACTCCTATAGAAGAAATAGATGTGCCGCACCCGCAGGCAGAAGAGACATACTCGCACAAGGTGCTAGAAAAGAAGATTTCCTTCAACGGCCTGAAGGATTTGCTCGGAGCCGCTGACATCAGCAAGGCTGGAGACCGCAACACCCGGCTCGCCCCCGAAACTGATATGATACGGGAGGCTGCCCGCACGATTCTATCTTCTTTGACGCTTCAGCACATTTACGACCGTCCGTTAACGGACGACAAAGGCGGTGTGGATGCCGTAATGCGCGTCGGATACGATATCGATCGTGAGGTTTTCAGATCCATTTCATCCATGACCCTGGGTGATTTAAAGAACCACCTGCTGCGAAGCGGTGGTTGTGAAATAAAACGCATCGGCAGGGGGTTGACTCCGGTCATGGCAGCCGCGCTTGTGAAACTAATGGACGCTCATGAGTTGATTTTTATCCCGCGCAAAGTCTGCTCTCCCACCAAGGCCCGAACTCTCATCGGCTTGCCCGGAACGCTGTCTTTTCGCATACAGCCGAACCACCCCAAGGACAACCTCGATGCGATCTCTTTGCTGGTGTATACGGACTTGGCCCTAGGTATGGGGGATTGTCTCATCGGTGTCAATCCCGCAGATGGGTCCATCGACATGGTCTCCGCCCTCGTCAACCACCTTGACAAGCTGAGACGTGAAACGGGCGCGCCGACCCAGATTTGTGTTCTAGGGCATGTGAAGGCCCAATTGGCCGCCCTCAAGCTGGGTGCACCAGTCGAAATATTGTTTCAAAGCTTTGCAGGGACCGAGTGTGCCTTGACGGAGGAATTCGATGTAACGGTGCCCTTTATGGACGAAGCCTATATTACTATGAAGGAAAAAGGGGGTTTAAAGGATGTGGCCCGCCAGTTCATGTACTTTGAGACCGGGCAGGGTAGTGAAATGACCTATCGTAAGCACAACGGAATCGACATGACTACATGCGAAGCACTTTGTTACGGGCTTTGTCGCCGCTATGATCCCTTTATGGTCAACAGTGCCACCGGATTTATCGGTCCCGAAACCCATCTGAATGATTTCGAGCTGATGGTCTCCAATCTTCAGGATAATTTCATGGGTAAAATTATGGGCCTCCCCATGGGCGTCAGCCCGAGTTACACGCTTCATGCCGAGACTCACATCGAAGGCCAGCAGATGACCACGCACCTTGCCGCAGCTGCGGGTGCCAATTTCTTTATGGATATCTATCTCGGCACAGACCGTATGCTGGCTCATTTTGTCAACAGCGGACACGACGACCAGACGCTTCGTGAAGTTCACGGCCGAATTCCTGCACCGGAATTTCTGGAGTGGGCAAAAGAGAAAGGTATTTTTGATCAGTCTCCGGACGGGCATGTCAGCCGCGGCCCTAACTGGGGGAATCCAAGGTTGCTATGCCCTTCTGAAAATACTTTCCAGAGACTGCGGGAATCCCTGCCTTCCGCGCCCGGCTTTGAGAGCGCCGGGCCGAGGCCTGTCAATCAGGTTGAGCGGGCACTGATGCTGGATCAGTCGGTGGGAAAGGAGGCGGTGCACAGCAGCTTATCTGAAAATGCTCTTAGGGAAATCGACTACCGCGTATTGTCCACTTCAGCCGAAAATCGGCTGGATCACTTGAAATCACCTGATTTGGGCGCTCGCCTGTCTCCCGAAAGCCTGGCTGGGCTTCAGCCTGAAAACAACGACGTTCAGATTGTAATTACGGACGGCCTAAGCGCCGAAGCCATCCATCACAATGTACACGACCTCCTGGCAGTGCTGACAGACGGTCTACGAAGCTGCAGTTACACTTTGGGCCGCCACATGCTGGTGCATTACGGGCGTGTCAAACTGGCCGAGTGTATTGCAGATGCGGTGCGTTGCCGTCTAGTCATTATGCTCATCGGTGAACGTCCCGGAGGAAACGCACTGGCGTCCAGAAGCATGTCTGCCTATCTGGTCTATCGTCTCCAAGAGACGGGAGAAGGCAAACAAGGATCTGAATTCGATAAAAACCCAAAAATTCGATTTGAATATACTTTAATTAGTAATATTTATGCAGGAGGGCTACCCGCCGTTGAAGCCGGCAGCGTTGTGGCGGAAAAATCCATACAGATCCTGACATGCAGCGCTGCGGGAAACCGCTTGGAAGAAATTCTCAAGCAATAGGTGAAACGGATTAGCGCAGCCAAGTTTCCAGATTGGAAATTGGGCAAAAGGACCATTTCCGGATGGAAACCAGCGAGGAAAGGAGGTGGTGTTCGAAGCACTTCATCAACCGTTTTGAAAGGATAAAAACGCAACAAAGAACCGCCAGACAGAAAGGAGTCGAGACCATGTCACTAACTATGCGATGGAGCAAAGGATTGTTACAAATTGCGACCCTGTTTTCTCTTTTTCTGGTATTGGGAGCCTTTAATGCTTTCGCCGGCTCGATCACCCTGAAATTTGACCATCAGAACAACACGTTCGATGCGGATCAATTGCTCGGCGAGACCTTCAAGAATTTGGTCGAGGCCAAGACGGACGGTGTGATCAAGGTAACGATATTTCCGGGAACGCTCACCAATAGTGAAGAAGAAGCCATCGAATTTCTGAAAATGGGGAGCGTAGACATTGGCGCGACCAGTGCCGGCCACATTGCGGGCTATTATCCGGAGGTTCAGTTTCTTCAGCTGCCCTACCTCTTCAAGAGCAGCGAACACTACAAAGTCGCCCGGCGGTCTGGGGTAGTGAATCAAATACTAAGAGAAATAAGCAAGGCGACCGGGCTAAAAGCTCTGGGGATTTACTCTGATTGTAACGGCTTCGCCATTTCCAGCACCAAGCCCATCAAAAAGATTGAAGACACCGAAGGAATCAAACTGCGATGTATGCAAAATCCATTGTTTGTAGACATCTATAAGGCATTTGGTTTTACTGTAACTCCCACTGACTGGGGTGAACTGTATACCTCGCTGCAGACCGGCCTCGTAAACGCCAACGATCTGGGCTGTTACTGCAACTACATTTTCAAGTTGAAGGAAGTGGTCAAAAGTTTTGCCATACTTAACCAGATGTGGACCCAAAAAATCATTTTCATTTCGCCTAATGTGTGGAACAAACTTTCGGAAAGCCAGCGCGAAATAGTTCAAGATGCAGCCGAGAGCGCAATCGAGTTGACCGATGCCTGGCAGTATGTCCGCGAGCAGGAATTTATTGAACAAGCTGAAAAGGACGGCTACCTGATCACCTATCCCGACACCGCTCCCTTCAAAAAGGCATCTGAACAAGTTTATGCCAAATGGTTCGAGAAATATCCACGGTGGAAATCATGGTACGAGGAAATCCAGATACTCAACCCTGAAGAAGCGCTTCCGGAAGCCTATGGAGGCAAACGGAACTAGATAGTGCCCATCCGGAAATACCGGATGGCACTAG
>CAYXDR010000075.1:0-4797 GCA_964463515.1 uncultured Desulfobacteraceae bacterium
CCTGATCATCGATGAGATCCAGTCCGGGATGGGGCGCACCGGTCAAATGTATGCAAGCGAAAGCCTTGGGGCTGTGCCCGACATGATTTTGACCGGGAAGTCTCTGGGTGGAGGGCTTCCTTTGACTGCCGTGACCGGAAAGGCGGACGTCATGGATGCGCCCCACGTGGGCGGCCTCGGTGGAACTTTCGGAGGGAACCCGATTGCGTGCAGCGCCGGCCTGGCCGTTATCAATGAGCTGCAGGGCGGGCTCATCGAAAAAGCCAAAGATCTTGGTGAAAAAGTCCATGAGCGGTTCGGCGACCTTAAAAATCGGTACGACCTGATCGGTGATGCTCGAGGGCTTGGGCCCATGGCCGCCCTGGAGCTTGTAAAAGACAAGCAGAGTAAAGCACCGGCCTCGGATGAAGCAGGAAACCTGGTGCGGATTGCTTATGAAAAAGGACTGATCCTTTTGCGTTGCGGGCCGCATCACAACGTGGTTCGTGTTTTAATGCCGCTGGTGATCACCGAAGATCAGATGGACAAAGGCTTTGAAATTCTCGAGGGATGTTTCCGGGAAGTACAGGGGTGAAATTTGACAGGATTTACAGGATAAACATGATCTTTTCTTCCGGTGTTCAGCGCTTTTAAGGTTGACGGCGTCGTAAAACGTCCAACTGCTGCGTTACGCTTCATCCTTCGTCGCTGCAGCGTACTGTACGTACGCCTCACTCCTCAGGATTCGCAAGCCTTGCATTTGAACGTTTTCCATAGCCGTCTCATTTGTGACTTCTTACGAAACCATCAAGGTTACAACATGTAAATCCTGTTCATCCTGCCACTTACGTTTTCGGCACGCCGTTCATGTCCCATCCCCTGGTTCTGTAATAATCGGAAATCATGGTTTTGAATTGATCCCGGGTGATCGTCTGGCCACCCGGGAGGGGCTCCTTGAAAAACCGCTCCGGCAGCGTGTCGTCAGCCATGGTGAGGCCTTCACGAATGTTGAAGCGGCGGGTCGAGTCGGTCACCGCGGCTGCGATACGTTTCAGGTCCTCCTGGCCTGTCGATAGGCCCATGGTCAGCCTCAGAACGTCCGAGAGCTGATCCCACATGTAAAAATCCCTGTAGAAGCGGCACAGGATCATGCAGTCAAAAAGGGTGCAGCGGTCTTCGAAATCGATGAGCATCTCGGCTTTTCCGTCTGTTGTATCCGGGTCTATGAGCCCTGCAAGCTCGGCCTTGTAAAAGGTGGTGCGAAGGTGGCAGGCCCCGCGGTCACTCACCGCATAGGCAAGGCCCATCCCTTTGAGAGCACGGGGATCGTATCCGGCGGGCTCCATCCCCTTGACGTGCACTGCGATATCTTCAAGCTCCCACTGACTGGCGGCTGCGCGTATTCCCTCAGCCAGCACCTCGCCGATGCCTTCCCTTCGGGATATCCTGCCGAGGAGATCCGCCACGGCGTCCGGATCCCCGTATTCCAGCTTTTCGTCTATCGCACCTCGCTTGGACGCCTCTATGGCAAAGGCGCAAAGGTTTCCTGCGGTAATGGTATCCAGGCCCAGGCGATCGCATAGATCATTCAAATGGACAATTTCTTCGATATCGTCGATCAGGCACAGACCTCCAAACGAATAAAGCGTCTCATACTCGGGACCCTCCAGTTTAAGCCCCCTGTGACGCCCTCCCTGCACCTCCACCAGCTTGCCGCAACCGAGAAAGCACGTTTTGCAGGCCCGGGAACTTGGCTTCAATTTTTCTTTCATGGCATCGGCGCCGATTTTCTCCCACCCTTGCATTGTCCCTTGGGACCAGTACCGGGTTGGGAAACCACCCGCGTTGTTGAGCATGCCAACCATCATGGGCGTTCCATTGTTTCTGTAGGCCAGGGCGGCCTTGTGATCCTTGAGGTCCTTGAGCATCTGCCGGGCATATAGTTTCATCCCTTCGGGGTCTGCGAATGCCCGCCGTTCGTTTCCATGGAAGGCGATTCCCTTGATGTTCTTGGCGCCCAGAACCGCTCCCATTCCGGTCCTTCCCGCGGAACGCCAGTGATCGTTTTCGACCACCGCGAATTTCACCAGCTTTTCTCCTGCAGGGCCAATCACCATCGCCCCGGCTCCGGGGGTGTTGACTCGCTTCAGAATTTCGTCCTCTGCGAAATAGGTGTCTGTACCCTGGAGATCGTTTGCATCGTGAAAACGGACGCCCTTGTCGCTTATTTCAATCCAGATTGGTGTTTTGGCGGCCCCGTGAACCGCGATAGCGTCGAAGCCTGTACGGCTTATGGGAATGGCAAGCTTTCCCCCGGAATAAGACTCTGCATAGAAGCCCGTGAGGGGCGATTTGGAAAAGATCCCGTGCCGGCAGGAGCCGTAAAGTGCACTGTCTGTCGCCGGGCCTAGCGCGATGACGAAGTGATTTTCCTGGGAAAGGGGATCGACGCCGGGCGGATTTTTTTCCAGCAGGATTCGGGTGGCAAGGCCCTTTCCTCCAAGGGTCTCGCGAAGAACGTTCTCCTCTACAGGTTCCACATGAAACGTCGCTGCTCCGGCGTCGATCACCAGTAGGCGATGAAAAAATCCTTTCATTAGGTTTGTCTCCTTTATTGTTTATTACTAATACAATCAGCTTTTAGCCATTAGCTTTTAGCTATTAGCTAGCGGAAAAAAGACCTATTTTAAGAACAGACGATTACGACAACGATTACGACAACGACAACGAGAGTTCACATGGAAAATTTCGATTACGTGACGACAACCGCTTCGCTGACAACGATAACATGTCGGGTATGGAAACCCGACTTACAACCAAGATCAACTCTCTCATCGGTGAACCCTCGATTTCGAGAGCACCGGTGGTTCACCACGGGTGTAGAGGAGGATGTTCGTCTGGAAAAATCAACGCGTTTATTTTATCGGACGTATATCCTCATCGCCATTCACCGATGAGTTTTCTTATCCTCTTTGCTTGCTTTTCTCCGCGCCTCGGCGTCTCCGCGCGATGCAAAATCTTTTCGGGTCTTCAAAAAACCACGACGCCATTCATCAAGTTTGTCACTCATATGGAGTTATCGATGTTTCAAACTGCAATTAAGAGGCCAAAAACAGGATGTATTCCTCGGTTCAAATTAAACAGTTCCTGGAGGAACGGCGCTTCTGCCGGATTTATTTGATTATGCGAAGATGCATCAATGATGAAACCGTAAAAAGTCCCGGAACCGTCATTTCCCGACACAAGAAGATGTCGGGGAATCCATAAGTCGTTGGAATAAATGGACCCCCCGACACAAAATTGTGTCGGGAGGTGACGATAGATGGGATATTTTGACTTTTTACGATGCCATCATCAATGGGTTTCGTGCTTAGATTCCGGAGAGGAAAGTTTAAGACAGGCCGCGAGGATGGTGCCGAATAGAATCAATAAACCGAAAAGCCCTATTCCCGTAGAAAAGGACCATATATCCCCCATTGTGCCGATGGCGATGGGAGCCAGCCCACCGCCCACCAGGAAACCCAGCGGAACCGTGAATGAAACTGATACATTCCGAGTGGCGGCCGGGCCTACGCGGGCAAGGGCCGCGAATGCCGGAGGAAAAAAGCATACAGCCGCTGCCGGTTGAACGAAGAGGGGTATGGCCAGAAATTTCTCGGGGGTGACTGCAAGGCAGAGCGTGCTCAAGCCACTCAAACCCATAACCCCGATAAGGGTTTTCCTGGGCCCGAGCCTGTCATTTACCCATCCGGAAACAAAAGCCATGAAGAGTCCTGAAACTCTGGAAAACGCAATCAAGGTGTTGGCCCAGTCCCTTTCTATTCCGCGCTCTGCTACCAGATAAAGGGGCAGCATGCTGAAAATGCCGAGACTCCCGGTAATCCCGAAACTGAAAAGGGCTATCATAAGCCAGAATGAAGGAACTGAAAAAAGAGTCCGGGAGGCTCCGATGCTCGGGGCCTGGCCGTGGTAGTTTCCGCCCTTGCCAAAGAAAGCGTAGGCTATGCCGATTATTATGGATACGGTCCCCAAAAGTCCGATTATGCCATGCCATGGGAGACGCAGGAGCAGGATTTCGCAAAACACAGGCACTGTCACAAAACTGAGATTCGGTGCAAGTTCATGTATCGCTATCGCCTTTCCCCAGTCCTTGGCGTCGATCAGCGTTGTGAGGGTGGCAATGCCTGAAGGAAGGTAAAAACCGGCGGACGCACCCACCATGAACATGCCTGCCCTAAGAGCCAGGAACGAGTTGGACAGAGCGATTCCAAGAAGACTTAACCCCAAAAGAACAGCAGAAAAGACGATGGTGCCCCTGTGTTTGATCCTGGAAGAAATACATCCGGAGAAAACTACCGTGATACAATACCCGGCGGAGAGAAGCAGAAACAGCGCTCCGGATTCCCCATGGCTGAAACCCAGGTCCTGCTCTATTGCAGGAAGGAGCGGGGCCAGGCTTATTCGGGCCATGAAATTGATGTAAAACAGCGCCGTCATCAACAACAGCGCCGGAAACGCAGCGGACAGCGGAAGCGGAGCGTCGCTGTCAGTGTGGGGCTCGTTTTTAGTGGATGCGGGTTTCACTCAATTTTCTCCGTCACCGGCTCTCCCCTGGTATTATTTCGAGTTCAAGCATGTCTTTCCAGGGATCGGCCTTGACCGCCCGTACCAAGGTGTGCTGCCCGGGGAGAAGCTGATTTGAATGCTGTTTTTTGATTTCGGCGATCAGCATGAAGTCCTTCAACAGAACTCTGTATCTGGTTTTTGTATCATTCAAGACCAGGGCAGGATAGGTGCTTCCAAGATTTCGGGCAATAT
>CAYXDR010000075.1:4807-10177 GCA_964463515.1 uncultured Desulfobacteraceae bacterium
ATATATTTTATGATCCAGTACCGCATCCTGTTCCGTTTGATCATCGCCATACGGCGAAGCAGGGGCTCCGCAGACATCCTCAAGTTTTCCAGGTCCTCGGAGCTGTATGGAGGAGAAGAACCCTCCAGACTTGCCTTAATCTGGCGCTGAACGACAAGATCCAGGTATCTTCTTATGGGAGAGCTGCACTGGGTATATATATCCACTCCCAGGCCGCTGTGAGGACCCGGGTTGACATCGATCTGAAGCGGGCTGAGTTTTCGGAGTTGTTGAAAGACATAAAAAAGCCTGTCCCCGGCCTCCTCGCTCAAGCGTTCAGAGGGCGGACCCTGAGTACGGTATAAAACAGGGATTTCCTGTTCCCTGCACCACCGGGCGGCTAGGAGGTTGTAAAGGATCATGAACTCCTCCACTATCAGCCTGGATGGGGTATCTTGATCCTGGAGAGAGACGGCCAAAGTTCCGTTTTCGTCAAAACGAATTTTCACGTCCGGCAACGTCAGGTCGAGAGCGCCGTTGGAGAACCTGGCCCGGCGCAGCTCTTGTGCCAGGCGATGAAGGTTCCGGAGGTCTTCATCCCTATCAAACAATCCATTTACCTCATCGTAGACGAGCTGCCGGTGAACGCGGATGACACTGCGAACAAACCGGAAACTCTTGAGGCCGCCTTGCAGGTCGAATCTGCAGATAATGCTCACTGAAGGCCTGTCCTGTCCTTGGAGCAGGCTCAGGGTGTTTTCAGAGAGAGTCTCAGGGAGCATGGGAACCTGCTGTCTGTGGAGGTAAAGAGAGGAAGCCCTTTCCATGGCAGCTTTGTCCAGCTTGCTTCCGGGCGCGATAAAAGCTGCGGCGTCTGCAATGTGAACCCCGACAAGCTGATCGTCTCCGTCTGCCTGAAAACTCAGTGCATCGTCGAAATCCTTTGTTAGGGGGCCGTCTATCGTGAGGCAAGGAAGATTCGTCAAATCTTCACGGCCTGCCGTTTCAATCGGCGAAGCCGAGACAGCAGCCGCTTCCTTCTGAATTTCCTCGGGGAATGCCGCCTCGATACCCTCACGGATCAAGTCGAGGTTTTCGTCGACTTCCCAGGTCCCCAGAGCGACGAGAACCTTTCGAGCGTCATCAAGGTTAGACAGGCCGGCTCTGGCAATCAAATCGGCGGCAAAGCGTGCTCCGGATGCGTCCTGACCGTGAAGCCCTGCCTCAGACAGGAGTTCGATCACTTCGTTCTTACACCCGGGAGGGGTGGGCGTATTCCCCTTGAGAACTTCCCTGATCCAAAAACTTCCCTCTTTGAGGACAATTTCTCTCCTGGCCTCTTCCTCTTTTTGGCGGATAAGCTCTTCGACTCGCTCCGGCGAATTGGGCAGAAACTGGGATTCCTTGAGCTTGAAATAGAGCCTGTCTTCAAACAAGGCTCGGACCACAGCAGAGATATGGTCGTCAGAGATATCATCGCCGAACACCAGTTGAGCAAGGTAACGGTGGCCGAAACTTTCATTTTCGTCGTGAATCAACTCCCACAATTCCTGTGGATTCACCTTTGCTTGGAGTTCAGTCCGCGTTTCGTCGATCTGCCTGAGTTTATCCAGCAGGGCTTCGCGTGAGGCAGCCGGATCCACCGAGAATTTCGAAATGAGTATCGCCCTTTTGGCAGGAAGATTTACTTCCCTGCCCAGGCGGGTCAACAAGTGAAGCTTACCTCCTTTATCCTGAAGACACACGCTACACATGAACCTGCCCTGATCTATATATTCTATAATACAGCCTTCGTACATCAATACCTGCCTTGCCGTTGATTATTTTCGGTGTCCGCACGGCTGGAATGGAGTGGAACCAAGCCTCGACGGGTTATCGTGCGGCGTTAATACCTGCGGATGGGAATGGATTTCGTGTTCACAGCGCCGCAGCCGACCGCTCCATTCACCCGGCTGACGGCCAACAGCGAACCTCTGACTACTAACAGGAGAGGGATGTTCTGTCAACAATGGCCTTGAACGGCAGTTGCGCCCATGCTAATTTTTTGATATTATAAATTAATTATGGAATTTAATAAACTATAGGTTGACCGATTTCAGGGTATTCGGAGGTCGAAAACGGTTTGAATCCCCATATAGCGGCCCGGATAGAAAATTTCAGGGCAAATTTCAATAAAGTTTCGTTGGATGCCGGATGGATTGTACGACCTGAAAACAGGCGCTATTTGAGCGGGTTCAAAGCCAGGGATTCTCAACTGGACGAATCTTCAGGCTCCCTGTTGATTGGAAAAAGCAATCTCTTTTTATTGACCGATTCACGCTACAGTGAGCAGGCGTCCTTTGAGGCTGAAGGTTTTAACCTGGTACAGGTTGGCGGAAAATTTTCCAAGATTTTTTCAGGTATCGCAGAACGGAGCGGGTGCCGGAAAATCGGCTTTGAGAAGGATTATGTCACCTGGGGGATGCACGCCAGGGTTTCAGATGAGTTGGGAAAACTCGATCCTCCGACAAAACTGGTACCGCTCGATAGTGAAGTGGAAAATCTTCGACGCGTCAAGGATGCGGAAGAACTGAAGCTGATGGAGGCTTCGGCGCGGATGATCGCGGAAATTCTCGATGTGCTCATAGACTGGATCGAGCCGGGTATGACCGAGCGCGAGGTGGCCTGGCACCTGGAGGAACTGGCCAATCAAGCCGGGGCCGAAGCGTTATCTTTCCCGCCTATCATCGCTTCAGGTCCCAATAGTTCTCTTCCCCATGCGGTCCCATCCGAGCGGCGGTTGAAGGAAGGCGAGCCCGTGGTGATGGATGTCGGTGTTATCCTCGACGGGTATTGCTCTGATATGACGCGAACTGTTTTCATCGGTGAACCTGCGGAGCCTTTCAAAGAGGTCTACTCGGTTGTGCGCAGGGCCCAGCAGGCGGCTCTGAATGTGCTGCGTCCCGGGGCCGTGGCACGAGCTGTGGACCGCACCGGCCGGAAGGTTATAGAAGAGGCGGGTTTCGGGGATTATTTCGGCCATGGCCTCGGGCATGGCGTGGGGCTCGCTGTACACGAGGCTCCAAGATTAAATCAGCACGATTTCACTGTCCTCCAGGAAGGTATGGTCGTGACCGTTGAACCGGGGATTTATCTTCCCGGCAGAGGTGGTGTTCGTCTGGAGGAAACGGTGGTGGTGGAAGAGCGCGGGCCGAGGATTATTACGCGCTGCGACCGTTTTTACGACTGGTAGCCGTCATTGCGGACTTGATTCCCGACTTTATAGGGACAAACCTCTATCCAGAAGTTTTTGGAATGACTGGATTCCCCGACACATATTTGCGTCGGGAAATGACGAAAAAAGGATATTTCGGGCTTTTTATGATGCTATAGAGGTTTTCGTGGACAGATGGGTTGATCAATTCCTGCTATATTTAAGGATTGAACGAGGCCTCGCCGATAACACCCTCTCGGCTTATGGACGTGATTTAGCGGTATTTTTGAATTTTCTGGAGCAGCGGTCGCTTTCCCTGGCCGCAGTTGAGACCACGGATATAGAAGCATATCTTCGAGAATTACGAGAGACGATGAGCGCGAGAAGCACGGCCAGGGCGCTGTCGTCTATCCGCATGTTCTTCAGGTTTCTGACCGCAGAAGGTTTGCTTGAGTCTAACCCGGTCCGCCTTATCGATTCCCCGAAGCTTGACAGGCGCCTGCCGGATGTCCTTTCGGCTGGAGAAGTTGAAAAACTCCTTGCCTCGCCGTCCGGAGACGCACCGGTGAGTCTTCGGGACAGGGCTATGCTTGAACTGTTGTATGCGACCGGGCTTCGCGTCTCAGAGCTGGTGGGGCTTCGAATGAGGAATATAAACCTGGAAGCCGGTTTTGTCCGCACAATGGGCAAAGGCGCCAAGGAAAGAGTAATCCCGATAGGGCAGAAGGCCTTGGAAGCAGTTCGCGAGTATCTTAAGCGGGGCAGATCGGCTTTTGTGCGGCGGGGGACAGGCTCTGAATTGTTTCTTAACTGCAGGGGAAAGGGTATCAGCAGGCAGGGATTCTGGAAACTTATAAAGAAACATGCGCTAAGAGCAGGTATAAGCAAAAATCTTTCCCCCCACAGCCTCCGGCATTCTTTTGCGAGCCATTTGCTGGAAGGCGGTGCGGACTTGCGTTCTGTACAATTTATGCTCGGACATGCTGATATCGCAACTACACAGATCTATACGCACGTCACCCGTTCACGTTTAAAAGAGGTGCATGAAAAGTTTCACCCAAGACCGTAAAGACCCGCCGGGAGAGAACTATGGCACGCATAATACCCCTGCCAGTGAGGCATTCTGAGCGTAAAGGCAATGTTATCGCCTCTGCTCCCCTGGAGTTCAGGAAAGCGTGCAAACCATCTACACATTTCATCCAGGTGCCGCAGAACCGGACCCCGGAATTTGAATCTCGTTTCCAGGACTGCTCCGGAGATGTTCACAGTGCAGCCATCCCTTGGGGATGGGAGCTCAGGCGTGGGCAGGATCGTACGATATGCTCGCTGTTTATTCACAGGGAAAACGAAGAGACAATGCGCTTGGTCTATTATCTTGCAGGGCTGGTGGATTGCATGATCAACCAGGTGAATCCGCTGCTGCGCACCGATTTATTGCGGAGTCTTTATAAAGAAGTTTTCGAGTTGAAACGCTCTTTGAATATCGATTGGACCGGGCGGCTGGACGAAGTTTTGCTGCCCATCGAACCTTCCTACTGTGGGCGGGATGAATACCGGAAGGCTCTGGTCGGTGCTGAAACTATGAAGGACCTTTATCGTACGATCAGGGAGGGGACATCGAACATGTTCGATGTGCTGGCGGAAAGATATGTGTTCTATTGTCCCGGGGCGGGGGGGAGCTGATGGAAGACGATGAAATAAAGCGCCTGCACAATGAGTGCGAAAGGCTTGAGCGGGAATCTGCGGAAAAAGATCGGACAATAGAGAGGCTCGCGCGCAAGGCTTTTTTGTGGGAATCCGTGTGCCACGGGATCATGGAAGAAGTGATGATAATCGACAAGCGCTACAGGGTGCTCGATATAAACAGAGCTTTTGAAAAAACCTACGGGGTATCTAAGGAGGAAGCCTGCGGCAGCGAATGTTATCGTATCAAATTCGATCTGGATGGCCCTTGCGACCGGTACGGCGGCAAATGCCCGCTTTCCAAGGCCCGGGCCACCGGAAAGCGGGCGGAAGCTTCTTTCTCCCAGACGCTGGAAAATGGTAGGAAGAGGGAAATCCTCAGGATTATTTATCCCTTGGTTGTCGAGGGAGACGAGCCCAGGTTTTTTGCAGAGGTTTCGCGAGACGTCACAGAGTTTCATTCGATCATTCGGAGACTCAAGGTATCCGAACAAAAATTCAAGGCGATACTGGAT
>CAYXDR010000076.1:0-10170 GCA_964463515.1 uncultured Desulfobacteraceae bacterium
TATCTACTTTTCCACCGTAGTAACCGGAAATCAATCCAAGAAAGGAACCGATGGATGCGGCTATAAGCACGCATGCAAATCCGATCAGCAGGGAGACCCGCGCGCCGTAAACCAGGCGGCTCAAATAGTCTCTCCCCAAATTGTCAGTCCCCAGGGGATGTTCCCAAGTCCCATCCTCCGCCCAGACCGGCGGAATCATGCGTTTTACCAAGTCCTGCTTATAGGGGTCGTGAGGTGCAATCGCCGGCGCGAACAACGCCACCAGGGTGACGATCAGCACCACTGCGCCTCCGATTATAAAACCTTTGTGCCGGCGCATCCGGCGGAACATAATCTGACGCGGAGTGGGAAAAACCACTCCCATTCCCAAACCCGAATCAACAATATGATCTGCAACCTTTGAATCCATAGTTCACTTCACCCGAATTCTCGGATCCAGGAACGCGTTTAACAAGTCGCTCAAAAATGTCAGGAAAACATAGATCATGGACAAAAGAAGCACGATTGCCTGAACCACGGGTAGATCCGACCGGCCGATGGACTGCCAGGCCAGGAACCCGATGCCGTGAAGCGCGAAAACTGATTCTATCACGATGGAGCCGCCCAGCATGAAACCGAGTTGTACTGCGGCGAGGGCCACCACGGGAATGATTGCGTTTCGAAGGGCATGCTTGAACAGAATCTTCGGCCATCGAAGTCCCTTGGCCCTGGCTGTCCGGATATGATCCGAAGCGAGCACCTCGAGCATCCCCGAACGGGTAAGCCGCATAAACGCCGGGGTGGCATAATAGCCGAGGGCAATGGTCGGCATCACGAAATGCTGCCATGTTTCGCTGCCCGAAATGGGCAGCCACCGGAGGTAAACCCCGAAGAAGATAACCATTATCAGTCCAAACCAGAAAGAAGGCATGGCCTGGCCCATGACCGACACACCCAGGGCCAGCCTGTCGATCCAGGTATTGGGTCTGATTGCAGCCAGCACCCCCATGGGAATGGAAAGAACAACAGCGAAGCTCAGCGCGCTTACGCCCAGTGTCATCGTAACGCCGATACGGTTTCCGATCACCTCCGTCACCGGTTGATTGAAATAGGGGGATTGCCCGAAATCCCCCTTCAACGCTCGGAGTGCCCAGTCTGCATACTGGACGATCAAAGGCCTGTCAAACCCGTATTGCTTCCTGACAAATTCTATCTCCACCGAGGAAGCCCCTTCGCCTGCCAGCGCAATAGCAGGATCCCCCGACAGGCGGATCAGCATAAAACTCACAATGGAGACGGTTACAGCCACAAATGCGGCGAGGCACAAACGACGGAGTGTATAGGCTAGCATTTTTCTGTCCGAATCTTCAGCACGGGTTAAACCTCAACGGAAAATGGGGCGGCATCCCAAAACTGCAGATGTCCGCCCCAGGCAGTCCTATTTCCATCTAGCCATGTAGAAACGCGGAACCGCATCTGGATAAGGAGTAAAGTCCAGGTCCTTTGAGAAACAATTGTTGGAAACATAGGTGAACCTGGCAGCCCAGTAAGCCTGGTCTGCAATGCGCTGAAGCGCCTTTTTATAGGCGGCCTTTCTCTCCTCGGGGTCGATTGAAGTGTCGCCTTGGTTGATCCAGTCGCGCACCTGGGGATCCCGTGCCAAGTCGATAGGCTCGAATGTAAAAAAATAACTGACCATAGCTGAAATGTCATTGATTGAATAGGAACCCCATGTCTGGAATACCAGCTGTGCCTTCCCGGCCCGAACACGTTCACGCATCGCGGAATATTTCATCATGACCAAGTTGGCCTTGATGCCGACATCGCGGAGATACCCCACCATGGCCTCCGCGTACGGGCGGTCTCTGTAGCCGTGCAGCGTGCATTCGAACCCGTCAGGATATCCGGCTTCGGCAAGAAGCGTCTTGGCCTTTGCCGGGTCGTACTCATAAGTGACCACATCATCCGTACAGCCGAACTGGCTGGGAAAACAAGACGAAGGAACAGGGCGGGACTGACCCCCGACGAGATTTTCGCTGATTGCCGCCACATCGATTGCGTGGTTCACTGCACGGCGAACACGCACGTCTTTAAATGGGTTCTCCTCACCGGTTGTCTTCTCAGACCGATTGGCCCCATCCATCATCAGAAAGCCCACTCGCATAGTCTCGGCCGCCACAACGGTAACATTCGGCACGCCTGCCAGTTTTTCCGCCTGGTCCCTGGGAATGAGCCAGATCCAGTCGAGTCCGCCGGTCATGAGTTCAGCCACCTTGGTGTTTATCTCCGGGATGGTCCGCCAGATTATTTTACCGATCGCAGGTTGGCCCTTGGGGCTGTCTTTAAAGTAGTCTTCGTTTTTCACCAGCACGTACTTCTTCCCCGGTTCGAGCTCCACACATTTGTAGGGGCCGGATCCTACGGGCTTGAGGCCGAACCCCTTCGGCCCCAGCTCCTTGTAATAATCTTTGGGATAGATTGGATTGGCCCCGGACAGATATTCGAATGCAGCAGGAAAAGGCTTCACCAGATGGATGCGCACAGTGTAGGGGCCCAACTTTTCCACGCTCTTCATCCAGTTGACATAACTCCTCGTGAGCACTTTGCTTTCCGGATCGATGGCGTGATTGAGGGTGTAGACCACATCGTCTGCGGTCATTTCCTGACCGTTGTGAAAGTTGACCCCTTCTCTAAGCTCGAGCTCCAGGGTCAAATCATCGATCCACTTGAAATTCTTTGCGAGAAGTCCTTTGTATTCATAGGTTTCAGGGTCTCGCCACAAGAGGTTATCATAGACATGGCGGGCAAAGACGATTCCCTCTCTGGCAGTGTTGTAGTAACGGTCTACGTTCTCCAGTTCCTTTTCAAAGGCCACGTGAAGCGTGTCATTCTTCTTCCCTGCCAGTGCCGGGGATTGGAAAAGACACAGGCAAACAGCCAGGAAACACACTAAAGAACCGATTCCTAGGATTTTTTTCGCCATGGCAACCTCCTTGTTTTAAGTTAATATGCCTTAACTCCAGTTCAGTCGAACTATAGAAAAAAGGATTCTGCTTGTCATCGAGAATATGCCCTAAGCATGCTGAAGGCCGATATTACAGAGGGTTCATGGATAGACGACGGGGTTCGGCGTTCCTCCTCCAGCCGACTGACCCCTTTGCTTCAACAACTCATTTGCACCGGCATACATCCGGTCACGGTCCACCGGCTCAACCCTTTTGACGATCCATTCCCGCATTTTCGCTCCAGCGGGAAGAGATTGCTTATAACTCATGAAATCCGGCCTGACTCCCAGCCTGTCCGCAATCTTGACCGCCAGAATCGGCCATATTTCCCCGATATCCCCGACTATCGGAACGCTGCCCGGGAGCCTGGCGAATCCGCTCATTTCCATTCTGAACGGTACCCCCATAACCTTGGTTTTCGGCAGCCCCTTGTCGACAGATCCAGACACGGCGCCCGAGTCTCTTTCCCTCAGCCATGCCGTTTCCAGATTAGGGTCGAGGTCTATCCTGATCAGAGTCTTGTCTTTTAGAGAATAGGTCCAGGAACCATCCCAGTCCGCCCATATTCCATGTCCCGTGAACCGTTCAAAAGGCCCATCGTGAATCTCCTGGGACAGGGCAACGGCCGATTCTATTATCACATCCGCGCCGGCCAGAAGCTCCGCGATCCGCTGACAGCGCTGTGAAATGGAAATCGAATCCCCTATGGCAAGTCCGACCTCGCCCCCGCCCACAAGTTGCGGCACGGTGACAAGCACCGGCTTGCCCACAACGGCCCCTGCTCCGATCATAGTGTAGGGATCGGCCCCGCAGCCGACGATACGCTCAAAGGGGAGTCCGGCCCTCTTGGCAAGGCAGAGGGCTTCCCTGGCCAGCCTCTCTGTTCTAAGACCAGTGGGATAGGCCATATTGCCCGCCACCTTTATAATTTCGCTGCCTCCAGCCTCCAGCAACAGGCGATACAGCTTGAGATCCAGGACCGTCTCACGCGCGAAGGCCGCCAGCCGCCGCCGCGGCATTATGCTGACTTCAAATACTCCATCTGCCGGAAGGCGCTCCGCATTGAAGCCCGCAGAAATACCCTTTATCCGCCTGACCTTTTCAAGTGTTCCCGCCATTTCGTGGTTTATCACCGCCGAACTGGTGGAAACTCCGTCAATGATGCCTTTATGCATCAGACCGGCAACGAGGCAGGTGACTCCTTCGTGCAGGTTGGGGCCGCTGCCCAGCACCGTCACCACCGATCCCCCGCGCTCCTTGACCTCCGCCACTCGATCGGCCGCCGTCTCGACACGGTGCCTGATTTCCGGCGCAAGCCCGTCTTCCATCATCTTTATCGTCCTGCGATCTATGGTCACTTAGACAACCTCCTTTTGCGGCAAACAGCAAACGACCGCATCCATCCGCTTTTCATCAAAAAAACGCACATCTGAAATTGAGTCTGCTAAAGATCCAGTGCGGCCTCGAAACCTTGTCTTATGGCTTGGAGCAGGTTTCCCGGGCAATCCGCATCACCCACAACGATGCATTTGGGGAAATCGGCGCCACCGTCCAGCCACTCCGGTCGCAGGGCTGTCGATCCGGTCGCGAGCACCACCGAGTCCGCGGCGAGCATCACCGTGCCGGCGTCGGTTTCCACCTCTACTCCGGCTGCACAGACCCTCAACGCAGATGTCCCGGTCAAAATTTGAACACCGAGCCTCTGGAGTTCACGCAGGATGACCCACCTGGTGGAAGGCCCTATGCCTGTGCCAGCCCTGACGGCCTGCTCCACCACGGTAACCGACCTGGAACCTGTGTTTGAAAGCCGCTTTAGATTTTCCGCCCCTTCGGCCTCTGCTGTGAACAAAAAATGCAGAGTCTGTGGATCGATCGTACCTTCGGAAGCCAGAAAAAGCGAGGCTTCCAGCCCCACCGCGTTGCCTCCGACAACGACCACCCGCCTGCCGGCGCAAACCGTTTTTGACAAAACATCGCGCGACTGTAACACGCGAGGGTCGCTCAAGCCCTCGATCGGCGGAACAGATGGTATGGATCCGGCTGCGACAATGACCGTTTCCGGCTCTGCAACGGAAATCCGTTCCCGGTCCGCTTCGGTGCAGGTGAGCACCTCCACACCTGCGGTGGCCATGTTCCGCTCCAGGTCGTAAGCGGCCTGCATCATCTCAGTTCGCCCCGGGATGTGTTCGTTCAGCAGTACTTGCCCCCCCAGCTTGTTTTCCCGCTCGAAAAGCGTCACGCTGTGTCCCTGTTCGGCGGCAGTGCAAGCGGCCTTCATTCCTGCAGGGCCTCCACCCACAACGATCAATTTTTTGGGGGTGCACTCTCGTTCCCTCAAACGTTCATGCTCCCTTCCGGCCTCCGGGTTCACTGTACAGCCGACCGGATTCCCGGAAATAACAGCGTCGAAACATCCCTGGTTGCAGCCGATACAGTGTCGAATTGTATCGTCAGCGCCTTCAAGCGCCTTTCGCGGCAGGTCCGGGTCGGCGATCAGTGCCCTGGCCATGGTCGTCATGTCCGCATCTCCCCGTCGTATTATATTCTCGGCTGTCTCGGGGCAGTTGATACGGTTGCTCGCTATCACGGGCCCGGATACCGCGGATTTGATACCCCTGGCAAGATATACGTAAGCACCCCGCGGCACATTCATCGTAATTTGCGGCACTCTGGTCTCGTGCCACCCTCCTGTTACATCGAAGCAGTCTACGCCGACATCTTCTGCAGCGGCTGCGAAAACCCTGGACTCCTTGTTGGTGTTGCCTCCCTCAATAAAATCGTGGCCGGCAAGCCGGACAAAAAGCGGAAAATCGGGACCCACCGCATCACGGACCACCTCTAAAACCTCAAGACCGAACCTCATCCGGCCTGCTGGAGTACCACCGTAGGCATCTTCCCGACGATTTGTCACAGGGGAAAGAAACTGGCTGATTAGATAGCCGGCGCTTGCAAGGATTTCCACTGCATCGAAACCGCTTTCCACGGCACGAAGCGCGGCATCTGCAAAACTCTTCTGAATGCTTGCTATTTCCCCTTCCGTAAGGGGCCTCGGGGTCTCGCCGGTTAACTTGGAACGTACTGCAGAAGCGGAAACCGCTTTCCGGCCGCCGATCTGGGTTGAATGCACATAACGGCCCGCGTGATAAAGCTGGGCTGCCACCGCCCCGCCGCAGCGGCGTATGGCCTTCGTGAGTTTTTGGAGGCCAGGGATGCAGCCGTCATCGTCAAGCCGGAGCATTCCCATCTTACCGGCATGCTCTTCAACCGGACATCCACCTACTATTATCAGTCCAACCCCCCCTTCGGCTCTTCTCCGGTAAAATGAAATCAATCTTTCCGTAACCAGGCCTTGAGGAGTAAATCCAAGATGCATCGCACTCATAACGATTCGGTTCCTCAATTCCAGGCTCTTTATTTGAATAGGGGAAAACAAGTATGGAAATTCCATTTTGCCGCTCCGGTATATAGGTGTGCATCCGCCGGAGACCGCTCCGCCATAAACAAATCCGGCCTGCCCTCGACCATAGCACAATTTACCCGATGATCGTGCAACAATCAATGAGAAGGTAAACACATCAAAAAAAGTACTTGACACGCAGCCATAAAAAAAATAACGTCGGTCTGACCAGTTGCTAGGTTGCTTGTTTGCTGAGAGCATGGAGGCTGAATTGGACTTAAAACCAATAAAGCGGAAACGCCTTTCCGAGTCGGCAATAGATGAAATCAGGAAATTCATTTCCAGCAACAACCTCAAGGAAGGAAGCCAGCTTCCATCGGAACGGGAGCTTGTCTCCAGGTTGCAGATAAGCCGGGGGTCCCTCAGGGAAGCATTGAGGATCCTTGAAATCATGGGCCTGGTGGAGGTAAGACCGGGAAAGGGTATTTTCGTCAGGCAGTTGAGCGGAGACCTCGTCGTTCCTCTACCCTCATGGGTTACACTGTATAAAGACGCCATTTACAAGCATTTTGAAACCCGCCTGATTTTAGAGCCGGAAGTGGCGGCGCTGGCAGCGCGCCGCATCACCGCAGGTGAAATACGGATCATCAAAGAAAATATCTCCCGCCAGGAAAGCATCGAGGAACACGACGTGGTGGGCATTATACGCGCAGACATAGAGTTTCACCTGCTTGTCGCTGAAGCGGCAAAAAACGAGACCATCACCATGCTCATGAATTCTCTCGCCAAAATTTCATTTGAAGGATGGAAGGCCGCCCTCAGGGTCCAGGGAAGAAACCAAACCGCGGTAAAAGAACACACGGAACTTATAAAGATACTGGCGCAAAGAGACGAAGATGGTGCGCGCCTCGCCATGCGGGAACATATGCAGGCCTCCATACGAATGTTGAAACAACAAGGTTTAAACTCGGAGTAATTCAAACATCCTGTTACAGCACCGCATCCGCCTGAATTTTTTTGTCATCTTCGCTGGGTTTTTACTCGATTGATCCGGGGTTTTTATTTCTCAGGATACTCAGCCTCTTAGCCATTAGCATTTGGCACGAGAGGAAATCGGACAGTTTCACCACGAAGAGCACGAAGGGACACGACGGATGAAATATGATGTGGCATCAAGCGTTTCGTCCTGTAATTTTTCGCGCTCTTCGTGTCCTTCGTGGTGAAAAAAAACAAGGCGGAAATGTCAACGTGGGCGGTTCGTGGGTAGCCCAAGCGTGCAGGTTGGCTCTGTGGGTCAATATTGATCAATAAAAATGAAGGAGGATAGGTTATGAAAAAGCACAGATTCTTTTCAATGACAGCAATCGCGATTGCATTCGGCATGGTCGCCGCCGGCTGGTCACCTACCAACTGTGAGGCCAAGCAGAAAGTAATCAAATGGCGGGTGCAAGATACCTTCGCCGCCGGAATCGCGCTGTCCTGGAGCGGCGAAATCCTCGCCCGGACCGTAAAAGACATCGTTCAGACACCCAACTACAGACTGGAATTCGACTATCACTACGGATCCGAACTCTTCCCGATGGCCGAAACGTTCGAGGCCGCCCGTACGGGAGCGCTCGATGCAGCCATCGGCTGGCCCGGCTTTCTTAAGGGTCTCAACAGCGCGCTGGTTCTTTTCGGATCTTTTCCCTGTTCCTACACCCCCGAGGATTTCGCGATATGGTATTATTATGGAGGCGGCAGGGAACTCGCCAACGAGGTTTACGGGAAATATAACATGAAACCTTTCGCCGCAGGCGGCGGAGGAATCGAGGGAGGTCTCTGGTCGAGAGTCGAAGTCAAGAAGCCCGAAGACTTCAAGGGGCTGAAGATCCGATGTCCCGGTTTCAGCGAAGACATTCTCACGATGGTAGGTGCCACGACCATGGCGATAAGCCCTGACGAAATCTATCTGGCGATGGACAGAAAAGTTGTCGACGCCGGCGAATTTTCGTTCCCTTGCGGAGACCTGTCCATTTCCCTTCACGAGGTCGCCGAATACCTCATAGTGCCTGCATGGTGGCAGACCGCGATGATTACTCTTCTTGCCGTCAATAACGACACATATGAGAAGCTTCCGGATGAACTCAAACCCCTGCTGGAATACGCGACAAAGGTATCCTATCTGATTTCCTATGCCAAATGGGAATACTCCAACATAGATGCAGTAAGGACCTTTCAGAAAGCCGGGACCAAGATCACCAAGCTGGATAACCGGACTATTGAGGAGCTGGAAAAACAGACCGCAATACTCGCAGAGGAAGAAGCCGAAAAGAACCCTGATTTCCTTAAAGTTGCAAAATCCTTGTATAGTTTTCTAAAGGGCTACTCCGAATGGAAAGAGATGTCCAAGCCTTATGGACAGGGCAAGGTCCATAAGTACTGGCCGGATTTCGTGGACGAAAAAGCCGAATTTCCCTGGATCAAAGACAAGAACGATCCCAGGTATTACTCCATTTTTGAAACTTCCGGCAAAAAATGATGCCGCAGCCGCGGGCTGGACGGCCTTTCGGGGTTGTCCCGGCCCTGTGGCCGCCAGGAAATGGAAGACGGGGCTGTTGTACCCGCCTCTGCAGCATAGGTCCCATCCGGTGTTTACGGATGGACACAATATAACCCGGCTTGAGGCTTGGCCCTTTGATATAGGCATGAGGCGGAGCCGGGAATAATTTTTTATACATAACGAAGAGGCTGACAAAATGCATATCAGAGTAAGAACGCTGTCTGAGAATTCGGTGAGCTGGCTTGGCTACCTTGGAGAATGGGGATTAAGCATTCTCGTTGATGTCGATGAGGACACGGTCCTTGTCGATACCGGTGGAGGATTTGTAGCCGCTCATAACTCTCTGGTAATGGGAGTTGATCTTAAAAAAATTGGAACACTCCTGTTCAGCCACGGGCATGAAGACCACACAGGGGGCCTTATCCCGTTGTTGAAACTCAGGGAAAAGCCGCTTGAAATCATCGCGCACCCGGACATGTGGGCATCCAAATATTGGAAAGATGCAGACGGCGAAAATTACCGGTACATCGGCGTCCCGTATCCCCGGGAACAAGCCGAAAGCCTGGGCGCAAAATTCAAAATCAGCCCGGAACCACAATGGATTACCGATTCCATCGTGAGCAGCGGGGAAATTCCCATGGTAACCGCGTATGAAACAATAGATACCAATGCATGCGTGAAAACTCCGGAGGGATTCGGCCCTGATCCATTGAACGACGACCAGTCCCTGTTCATTAAATCCGAAAAAGGCCTCATAGTGATTTCCGGCTGTGCCCACCGCGGGATAATAAATACAGTTTTACACGGAATGAAAATCACCGGCTGCGACCAATGCTTTGCAGTAATCGGGGGAACCCATCTGTTCGGCGCTCCCGAATCGAGGCTCGACCGCACCATAGAAGACCTGAAAAAGGTAGGTGTGCAGAAACTCGGTGTTTCGCATTGTACAGGGCCCTACGCGGGGGCCGTTCTTCAGCAGGCTTTCAAGGAAAAATTCTTTTTCAATTTTGCTGGAACAACCAGTGTTTTTGATGCCTAATAATGATGGACTCGTCCCCAAGCCGTCATTTCCCGACGAGAACTTGTGTCGGGGAATCCATAAGTCGTTGGAATCACTGGACCCCCCGACACAAAATTGTGTCGGGGGGTGACGATAGAGGGGATGTTTTGACTTTTTACGACCTCATAAATAATTGATGAGGTCGTAAAAAGTACCATCCCGGCTTATCGGCGTCGGGGTCGGAATC
>CAYXDR010000077.1:0-10119 GCA_964463515.1 uncultured Desulfobacteraceae bacterium
GATAAGCCGGGGATAATACTTTTTACGACCCCATCAACCTTGATGAACCCGAAAAAATACCATCCCCGCCATACCGACCCCGGTACCAATTCCGGCCCCGAGGAACATGTTTGTTTTGACCCCTTATCAGGCCGTCAACCCCTATTGTTTAACGTAAACCGCGGGCTTCACATACCGGAACCTGTGCTTCACCGCCGAAAGCCCCTCGGAATGACCGACAAAAAGATGCCCCCCGGGCGAAATCAACTCCCAGAACCTGTCAACCAGCCTCTGCTGAACGTCTTTATCGAAATAAATCATAACGTTGCGGCAAAAAATCACATCAAACGGTCCCTTCATCGGCCAAGGATCGAGAAGGTTTAAATACCCCATGCGAACCAATGCGCGCACGCGCTCCTTGACCCGGTACTGCCTTGGAGGTTCACTTCGAACTGCATCGAAATACCTTGAAAGAAGAAACCTGTCCAGTGACGCCACCGATTCTGCACCGTAGACACCTGCCCTGCCCTTTTCGAGCATGCGGAACGAAATATCCGTCGCCAGAATTTTGACATCTCTTCGATCAATATCGGGAAGATTGTCAAGAAGCGTGATTGCAAGGGAATAGGGTTCTTCTCCGGACGAACATGCCGCTGTCCAGAACCTCAATCTCCTCTGTCCCAGGCCAGGCAGAACATGGCCGGCAAGGTAATCGAAATGCTCCCTTTCACGAAAGAAGCTGGTTTTGTTTGTGGTCATCGCATCAATCATATGCGGCAGTTCGGTCGTGCCGTGTTCGCCGTCCAGATATGCGATATACTCCTCGAAGCTCGAAAGCCTCAGGGCTCGGATGCGTTTGACCAGGCGGGCTCTTACCAGTGCCTTTTTGCCCTCCTTCAAGCATATGCCGCAGGCACCGTAGACGATATCGCATACAGCCCTGAAGTGCTTTTCGGACAACTCCGAACCAATCACCGCCGCATCCACCCCAAATTTTTCACTCTGTTATTTCTCTCTGATCCGCCTGGTCCGCCGAGGCCATCTTGACGATACCGCCCACATCGAGGATAAGGCCCACGCGTCCGTCCGGCATGATCGCGCCACCCGAGATACCGGGAATATGCTTCATGGTCTCACCAAGAGACTTGATCACTATCTGCTGGCGACCCACCAACTCGTCGATGAGGAGCCCGGCCTGCCGGCCTTCGTCCTCTACGACAACCACCAGTTCTTCTTTGTTCTGCCTGCCTTCCCATGAAATATCGAAAAGTTCCTTGAGCCTGAACAGCGGTATCAGCCGTCCTTGAATGGAGAGCATCCTGCCCCGGGTCAAAACCGTTGAAAGCTCATCCTTGCCGGGTTTCACCGATTTGATAATTGACACCGTCGGAATAACATAAGATTCGCTTCCCACCTTGATCACCATGCCGTCAATGATCGCCAGTGTCAGGGGCAGGCTCATCTTGAAGATGCTCCCGCTGCCTGGTTCGGATGATATTTCCAGCTGGCCCCGCAGGCCTTCAATATTCTTTTTCACCACATCCATGCCCACGCCGCGTCCGGAAACATCCGTCACAGTCTCGGCGGTCGAAAAACCCGGCTCCAGCACCAGGTTGAAAACTTCGCGGTCGCTCATGGATGCGCCGTCTTCGATGATTCCCTGGCGCCTGGCTTTGGCCAGGATTTTCTCCCGGTCAAGACCTTTTCCGTCATCCCTGATCTCGACCACCACACTACCCGCCGAATGATAGGCCGAGAGAAGAATCGTTCCATGGGCAGGCTTTCCCAGCCGGACTCGTTCCTCTGAATTCTCTATGCCGTGATCGACTGCGTTTCGCACCATATGAACCAGAGGGTCCTTTATCACGTCGACCATGTTGCGGTCAATTTCTGTATCTTCGCCTTCGGTTTTGAGTACGACGGTTTTTCCCACTTTTCGGGACACATCACGTACCAGCCGGGACATCTTCTGAAAAGTGGCTTTAAGCGGTATCATGCGCATGGACATGCCCATGTCCTGAAGCTCCCGGACTATCTTGCTCGTGTGCGCCACCTTCTTCTGCAGGGAGTAATTGTTGTCGCCGATCACGGCCCCGTCCTGGGAAACCATCGAATGAGCCACCACCAGTTCGCCTACCAGATCAATCAAGCGGTCGAGCCGCTCTGTGCTTACCCTGATGGTGGTATCCATCATCTGAGGGCCGCTCATGCGCTGCTGCATCCGCAAAGCCTTTGCGACGTCCGACATGGATGCGGCATCCGACCTCACAATTTTCAACCCGAGGGGCCCCGCGCCTGGGTCGCCGCCTTCTGCCAGTTTCTCGACATTCTCCCTCTGGGCCTTCCCACTGCCCACGAGGATGTCACCGAGACGAAGAGAGCTTGCGGCCACGTCATCGCTTTCCTCGGATACACCCGCCGCCTCCGGATCGGCCAGCACCTTTAAAAGAGCATCGTATCCCTCCGGCTTGTTGAATACGCCCTCGCTGACCGCAGCCGTCACAGACCTGACCATCTCTTTGATCATATCCAGCGCCTGCAGAGCCAGGTCCGCATACCCCCCTGAATATCGAATTTCCTTATCTCTGACCCTGCTCAACAGAGACTCGGCATAGTGACCCATTTCCGCTATCAGCGAAAGATCCAGGAAGGCAGCGGTTCCCTTCACCGTGTGAAACGCCCGGAAAACCGTCCCGACGGCGTCGGTGTTTTCAGGATCGGTTTCAAGAATCAACAGCGCTTCTTCGGCCTGGGAGATAAGATCGTTTCCTTCGGTTACAAACTCTGCCATCAATTCCGGATCTGCATCTTCGGGCATCAAAGCCCGGTCCGGGGATACAGTTCCGCCGTCGGCGGCTTCTGCCTGACCTAGATCCCCGGAAGTTCCGGGCTCATCCGGCAGGCCGGAATCCGGTCGGCCGTTCATCATGTTTTCGAGGAGATCTCCTAAAGCGGAAACAACGACGTCCCAATCATCAGGACCGCCGCTTTCCCTAAAATCATTTATCAGCCGCAAGGCCTGCTCTGCAGCTGATTTAAACGGCCCCGGCGTGCCTTCATCCCCGGTGAGGCTGCGGAACCGCACCACTAAATCCTCGATTCCTCCTGTATCACCCGGTTCAAGCTGCAGCAGAGACACCGCGATATCGTTTAATCCCTTGTCTTCACCGCCGGCTTCGAAAGCCGGCTTTTCCTCTGAAGGAGGAGCGGTCGAGTCGTTTTCCAGGTCCCTTTCGACCGCCTCCACAGCCGCTCTCAAACATTCTCCGGCTTCTTCAATCAAAGACATGGAGCCGGCACCCGGAGAAGCTGATATGTTTTTTGCGATTCCGGCACAGCGGCTTATCAACTCGATCTGGGATTCGTATTCCGGATGGAAGCATTCCATGAGGACGTTTATGCGTTTTTCTATATCGAGCCACCCGGCGCTGTCGCTGAAAGCGACCGTTTCCATCATGTTTTCGATTTCCTGGAGGGCTTTAACCATGTATTCAGGAGACCTGAATTCCGTCATTCGCTGTATCCTCGATTCACTGGGCGTAGCACATGTCCATAAACTCGATTCAAGCTTTTCCTCTGAGAAAACGCCCGTTTCCGCCGTGGGAGCACATCGTGCCGCTGGACTTGTAAATGGAATTGAAACCAGAGGCGTTTTTCACCAGTTCACAAGCGCCCCTGATCACCCGGAGCCCGTCGGCCAGAAGCCTTTTGTTACGTTCATTGAGTTGCGCCAAACGGGAGCCAGCAGCCTCAAATCTTGAAGCGGCGGCTTGGAGCCATCTGGAAAACGGATCATCCAGGGCCCCCGCGATTTCAGAGACCGGGACAGTTTCTCCGAAACCCAATATTTCCCTCAACTGGCCGAGAACCTGCTCCCTCTGATTCTGCACATTTCCGAGATTAAGTACCAGCTCTTCTTTTTCCCGGGTATAAACAATTAAATCAGAGGCGCACCATTCAAGGATTGCCCTCTGTTCCTTTTCGCACAGGGAGATGAGATCCGTGCACAGATCCTCCTCTCTGTCCAGAAGTTCCTTGAAACGATCCAGCAAAGATTCCAGAAGCCTGTCTTCCATGCCTGCAAACCCTTTTTAACCCATTACGTCTTCAAGCATTCTGCCTGCCAGCTTCATGCTGTCGACCTCGTATTTTCCTGACTCAACCCTCTCTTTGAGATCCGCGACCAGATCTTCTCTGACCCCGGGCATCTCAGCCAGTTTTTTCCGCAGCTCCTGTATCTCCCTGGCCCGAGGAGAAAGCACAACCTTGTCCCCTCCGGAGGCCAATGTGGAAACGGATCTGGAAGACCTGTCCTGGTCCCTGGCGGTCTTGATGCCGCTGGTGTAGGGATCGAGATTTATATAAGGGTTTTTATCCATTATTTTCATGATTCCACCCTCCGTTTACCAGGCCGGCTCACCCGGCCGAATCATTTCACGTCAGCAGCTTTATCCTGTCTGGTACTTTTATCGGCCGTTTCTGCCCCGGACTTTAATCTTTCCGCATATAATTCATCAGCCGCCGAAAACTGCCCCGAGATTTCACGCGCAAGCCCTATTCCGCCCTTGGAGGCAAGCTCCCTGGCCAGGTAACCGTCCAGCATGGAAGAGTAGCGGTCCATGACGTTCTTGCCGCCGAACAAGCCGCTTTCCGGCACAGTAGCACGCATCGCTTTCAAAAGATTGTGAATGAAAAAGGACTCCATTTCGGTGCAGGCCTTTTCAAGCTCTGCGGCATCCGGTTTTTTTCCTGTTTCGGGCCGGTGGCCGTGAAGGCCTATTGAGCAAAGATCATTCATCACATAACCTCCAACTCGGCTTTTAAGGCTCCTGCGGATCTGAGTGCCTGGAAAATCGTGATCAGATCCCTTGGCGAAACTCCGAGAGCGTTCAGCGCCCGCACAAGATCAGTAATGCTGATACCAGTATCGACTACGAACAGCTGCCTGCTTTCCTCGGTGGCGGTCATATCCGTATCCGGTACAACCACGGTCTCCCCTCCGCGCGAGAAAGGCTCGGGCTGCGAGACATCGAACTGCTCCCGGACCTCGATGCTGAGGTTACCGTGGGCGATGGCGGTTGTGCTGATGCGGACCTCCTGCCCTATGACCACCGTTCCTGTTCTTTCGTTCACAACCACCTTGGCGGTGGCATCCGGAGAAACCATCAGGTTCTCGATCCTGGTCACCAGTTCGACCAGGTTTTCCCTGAACCGTTCCGGAATCTGCAGCTTGACCGTTCCGGAATCCACAGGGGTCCCGGCCCCCTCCCAGAGGGCTCTGTCTATAGCCTTGGCAATTCTCGAGGCGGTCGTGAAATCGGGATTTTTCAGCGTCAGGGACAAGCTGTGCCCCTGCATCACCGAGGATGGCACCGGTCTTTCCACTGTAACGCCCTCGGCCACGCGCCCGACAGTCGGGAAGTTCTTCTGAACTTTCGCAGTAGCGCCCCCGGCCGAAAATCCTCCGATGCTGACCGGCCCCTGGGCCACAGCGTACACGTTCCCGTCGGCCCCCCTTAGAGGTGTAAACACCAAGGTTCCGCCATAAAGGCTCTCCGCATCCCCCATGGAGCTGACGATGCAGTCCAGCTTTGCACCCGGCCTGGTAAACGCAGGTATCACCGCGGTTACCATCACTGCGGCCACGTTGTCCACATCAACGGAGCCTGCCCGTACGCTTACCCCCATCTTCTCCAGCATATTGGCAACCGACTGCTGGGTAAACTCGATGGAGTTGCCGTCCCCCGTACCCTGGAGCCCGACGACCAGGCCGTAGCCCACAAGCTGATTTGTCCGGACCCCCTCGATATCCACGAGGTCCTTGAGCCGGACAGAAGCGTGAGCCGTCATGTAAAGGAAACAGACCAGCAAAAGCGCCGCAAAACAGCACGAAATGTTCCTTACCGCCTTATGTGTGAACGTGCCGAAAAAAATCCGGGTACGATTCAAGCTTTTTTTCACACCACAACCCTTTCGTCAAGTCAAAGTTTTTACGCCGATCCGCCGTCAAGGTGCAATATTTCCGCATGGCGGGATGCAAGCAGCCGCGCTGCCTCAGTCAAAAGGGCCATACATGATCCAAAATCCTGGTCATCCAGCCGGGGCTTTGCTTGTCGTTCAACACACCGGCTCCGCTGTATGCGATAACCGCATCTGAAAGATACGTAGACAGCACAACGTTTTCAGCCGAGATGTCCTTCGGCCTCACAATACCTGAAAGACTCATTATCTGCCGTTCATTGTTGACTGTAACCTCTCGAGTGCCGACTATACGGAGGTTACCGTTTGGAAGCACCTTCCGGACCCTGGCCGACATGTAAGCAGTCAAATCTCCGGTTCTTACCGTTGTTCCTTTCCCGTCGAAACTGTTGGCCAGAGTTGCATCCACCCCGCCGAACGGATTCAGAAACGGGTGGTCCGGCTGGTATCTCTTCTCGAGCCCAAGGAATTTTGATACCGAGCCTGAAATGGATGAAGTCCTGCCCGTGTTCGTGGAGGCCGTGTTGGTGGCGCTCGAAGATTCGACTATTTCTATGGTAACGACATCGCCGACATTTTTCGCCTTCGAAGTCACGAACATGTCTCCAAACATGCTGTCATCCGACCACAAGGAACCGGCTGAGGCAGTGGAAGCCGTTGCTTTCCCGCTGGCTGCCCTGAGATCTTCCTGTTCCAGTGCGCTTTCGGCCTTGATGTCCTGCGCGGCATTCGAGCCTGCGCACGCCGAAATCCACATGGGGGCTGTAAGTAGAGCAAGCACCGCAACCATCCTGTCTGCCTGAACGGCATGACGAACCTGCTTCAATCTAAAAATCCACCTTGACCGTGCTGCCATCCAAAACGCTCCCGTATAATGTTTTTTTCGAATCCAGATTTACGACCCTTATTGTCTCGCCGAGGGCACCGTCTTGCCTTGCCTCCCCCAGGGTGGTGACACGAAGGCCAGGGGATTCAGCCAGGATGTAAATCCTGTCCCCCCTCTTGACCAGTGGAGGAAACTCCACCATATCGCTGGTCAAAACTTCATTAGGCCTGATTCTTCGCTTGGCCCTTTTGTCGAAAACCTCATCGATATCCTTGATGCTGGAAGAAGATACATCTGCGAGGTTCATCCGCCTGACTCCCACATCATCCTCTTCAATCCTCTTGTATCTGTTGATGGGCCTCAGCGAAACCACGACATCCGCGACCACTTCTATCGACGCGGTCGCCCAGAGCTTTCTTCGATATCCGCCCTCCCCGTCCACTACCACGGGGAAAGGCACCCTGCCCAGGTAGTCCTTCCTGGTAGGTGCCTGAACGTTTATGGAAACACCCCCGGCAGGCGCGGTGACACTGCCCGAAACATCGATACCCGTTATCGTCATCCGCTCAGGCTCCCAGGGAGAGTTTGCCTCGATGTAGGCCCTCACGGCATCGGCGATTTCTTCTTTTCCGATTTCCCGGCATTCCCGTGTCACTGTCACATTTTCGCTGCCGGAAATGGTAAAGGCCTCGGGATCCAGCCCCTGCTGACGGAGCCTCACCCCGATATAATCGGCACCGATGCTGATGGACTGCCCTGGAAGCGGCGCGTTTCCAAGGGACACGGACCGGAGCCTTCCGGCAAGCGACCTGTCCGTCGAAGTGATGCGGGCAAGATCGCCCAGGAGGATTTCAGGAGAGGGTATTTCCACCCTGTGCGCCAAGAACAACTCCACCTCCCCTCCCTGCACGCCTGCAGCAGGTGACATCACTGCGATCAACGTAACAATAAATACAATTCGAAAACCCATGATTCGTCGCGCACCCATAATACGGCCTCACCGTTTCACGTTGTTTGCCATCTGAAGCATTTCGTCGGCGGCCTGGATGGCCTTGCTGTTTATTTCATAGGCCCGCTGGGCGGTGATCATGTTCACCATCTCCTCCACTACACTTACGTTGGACATCTCCAGATAGCCCTGGGAAACAGTTCCGAAGCCTTCCTCTCCGCCGTTACCTATAATCGGAGTACCTGATGATTCCGTCTCCAAATAAAGGTTGCGCCCGATGCTCTCGAGACCTGCGGGGTTTAAAAACCTCGCCATGTTGATGGTTCCTATTTCATCCGGCGTGGTCTCGCCTGCCCGGAACACGGAAACCGTCCCGTCCGTTTCTATGGAAACGCTGGTGGTATCGGCGGGTATCACCAATTGAGGCTCGAGAAAAAACCCGTCCGAGGTAACGATTCTGCCGTCGCTGTCAAGTTTGAAAGAACCCGCACGGGTATAGGCGATATCCCCATTGGGCTGAAGGATCTGAAAAAACCCGTCACCTTCTATAGCCACATCCAGCTGGTTCTCGGTATGCTGGTAGTTTCCCTGGAGAAAAATTTTCTGAACAGCAACCGGCCTGGTGCCGTGACCGACCTGTATACCTGTTGGAACCTGGGAGCCGGCCGCGGAAACAACCCCGGGAGGCCTCAATGTTTCGTATAAAAGATCCTGGAAATCCGCGCGGCTCCTCTTGAAGCCAGTAGAATTAACGTTTGCCAGGTTATTGGCAATCACATCGATGTTGAGGGACTGCGACTGCATGCCGCTCGCTGCTATCCATAGAGTCCTGAGCATATAACCTCCGAATCATTCAGTTTCCACCCGGTATTTCCGGATGGGCACTACTTCAGCCTGCCGACCTCGTTTATGCTTTTCTGCGTGGTTTCGTTCAACACCTGGAGGATTTTATTATAAGATTCATAGGTTCGAAGCACATCTATCATATCCGTCATGGCTTTTATCGGTTGAACGTTCGAAGATTCCAGAAAGCCCTGTCTCACGGTTACGTTGTCAGCTTCAACCGGCTTTTCATCCTCATGCAGCCTATACATTGCATCTCCGCTCTTGCTGAGCATCGCCGGGTCTTCCACATCCACTATCTTTATGGCATCAACAGGAACACCTCCGGCGATTATGTTTCCCCGGTCGTCGACCTGCACATCCCCGCCTCGGAGCCTTATCTCACCCCTCCTCCCAAGCACGGGCAACCCGCCTGCAGTCACGAGTACTCCTTCGGCGTTCACCTTGAAATCACCCCTGCGGGTGTACTCCTCGCCGAATTCGCCCTGCACGCAGAAAAACCCGTCTCCGTGGAGGGCAAGATCCAGGGGGCCGCCTGTTTCACGAAGCTGCCCCTGGCTTAATTGGATTGTCGTTTCCGCGGTTTTGTAAGGGTCCCATATCCATCTTTCCCGGGTCGTCCCGACGACGCCCTGGGAAGGAATCCTGAATGCAACCGTGTCTTCCTTGAAGCCGGTGGTATTAACATTTGCGAGGTTGTTCGAAATAACATCCAGCCTCAATTCCTGCAGGACCGCCCTTGCTCCCAGCTCTTTCATCGAAATACTCATAACCTGAACCTTCCCGGGAAAAATCCTTGTCACAGTGTCTAAAGATGTTACTGCAATTGATGTACCAGCCGGCCTTCGCCCCCTGCACCAAGAAAAATCAACTCTTTTCCCTCAGTCCCCCTGCGGCACGAACGCATGTTTTGGTAATGCCAGGCAATATTTGCCCATTTGCCCTGGGCTCAAGCCTGAACCGCGATTTTTTCCCGGCAGCCCCCTCCTGCCGCTCCATCTATACCGGCATGTAGCATAAGCCCGACCGCCACCGGCGAGACATCCAGCTTGGAAGCGATCTCTTCTTCTTCAAGACCGGAGGCGGCAAGCCGGACCGCCCTCATTTTCTTTTCCGTCCAGCCGCCCGCGAAAGCAGAAGACACGGCCTTTTTCGGTTGAAGGATTCCGGCGTCAAGTGCGGTTGATTGTCCCCCTTGATTCACCCCGCTGCAAAGGCCCCTGGAAACCGCGTCATCGCATTCCACCTCCGAGCCCTCGAGGCATTCGGCAAAAGAGACCGGAGTTTTTTTCCGGCCTGCCTTACGAATGGTTGAAATTGAAAAAACACCGGCCACCAGGCACATAACCAGACCGAGTACATCCACCAGACCCTCAAGCAACAATAGCCCCATCACGCACCTCATTTATAAAGCACTGTTCAGTCTTTTCAAAAAAGATCAGATCGTAAAAAGTCAAAATAACGATATCCTTCGGGGTCGGGGTCGCTATCGGGATCGGACGTTGATCGGCAGCCTTTTCGACCCCGATACCGATTCCGACCC
>CAYXDR010000078.1:0-4870 GCA_964463515.1 uncultured Desulfobacteraceae bacterium
CGGTAACCCCGCCGATTCCTGTCGAGGAAATAATCGAGCGGTGCCTGGGGCTGGAAATACTCTATGTAGACCTTGAAGGAATCCTTGGTTCTCATGACGCCCTTGGAGCAACCTATGCACGATCAAAACGCATATTAATCAATGAAAAGCTTTTCGAGCAAAGCACCGAGGGCAGGCTTGCCTTTACCTGCGCTCACGAGGCTGGCCACTGGGTTCTTCACCGGAATTATGCAAATGCCGATGGAAAAGGCGGGGCGGCAAAAGATGAAGACGTTGGCAAAACTGCTTGGACAGAAAATTCCATTGAATGGCAAGCGGACTATTTTGCATCCTGCCTTCTTATGCCTGAAAAACAAATTAAGGAGGCCTTCCAAAAAATCTGCGGCCCTGCCCCCGTTGTAGTCAAACATGAAAAAGCAGCCATCGAAAATCCGGGCAGCCAAGCCTTTGCCCGGCAGTGGCCTTATATCGCCGCTGCCATGTGTGAAGCGGGTGGCTTCTCCAATGTATCGAAACACGCCATGATCATCCGGCTGCAGGACCTGGGCCTGATCGTCAACAAAACAGGCGGAAAACTCGACTGGAATGTGCTTTGATCCCGAATGATACTAAATTAACTGATATACTGGCGGGCAATTTGCTGGGCAATGAGCGGGGCGTTACCGCCGGAGCGGTTATTCACAATCACGTAGACATGAACGCCGGCCCCACTGGCTGCCTTCATAATCCGGACGGTGTCCGGGATCATTCCTGGATCCATCATCCCGGAAACTAAAGAATCAAATGGATATGCCTTGTCATAAGCCTGTTCATACTTCAAGCCTCTGGGGGTCATGAGGCGGACCACACAGTCCTTTCTTTGGTTCAAAAACCTCCCTCCGCTTTTGCCAAGCTGCGCCGAAAGCGAGGGCAGCCAGGTCCAATGGCTCAAAACCTGCCCGATCCCGTGGGTATTCATCACATCAAAAACCGGTTCTGTGAGAAGGGCGGAGGTTCGAATCTCCATATGATATCTGTCATCCCTGGGAATCGAAGAAAAAAACCGGTCGATATCTTCAGCAAAATAACGTGGCCCGTTGCGCTCGGCGGCCCTCTGGTATTCCTGCTCGAAGATAAAACCTGAAAGCCACGGGGACAAAAGGTTGACGGCAGGCTCATAGAACCGTTCCCTGAAAAGGTCCGGATTCAAGTAGTTCTCGTTGTGCTCGTGGCCTCCTTTATGTCTCAGCTTCCGGGCAAATATCATCCGGGGGACTTTCAAGAGCAAGCGACTGCACTCTGGAAGGCTGCGGGCATAATACGTCAACGCATGATAAGTTGCAGTCGGTTTTCCCTTCGCATCGAGAAGTGTATTGTAAAAAGTGAAATCAAGTTCAAGACAACGGAAATGTTCAAAGTATTCCGAAATACTTTCAACAGGGAGAACCCTTTCAATGAAAGATTTCCCCCCGATCCTACGGGTCCTGGATGTGATCCGCCCCTTATAGCGTTCGGCGGTGTATATCTGCCCCAACCAGCCGGCATAACGGTCGCTTGCAGTGCCGATGGACACAAAAGGGTCAAGCTGGCGGAAATCAAACCGCTTCAGTGCATCCGTAGTCTCTGTCATGCTGCGATTCTACCGTGAAACCGGGGAAAAAACCAGGGCTCTTTAACCAACAACGCCCTTTGAGCAGGGACCATGTTTGCTGATATGCCTGACTCCCTCAAGATGCCCATCTCCATGCCTTTAGCATAGTGCATTTCGGGAATGAATAATTTTCTGTCTCCGATATTTCAGATCTTGAGGGGTTTTTAAAAGATTGACTTATTTTGCGAATTATGCATCATTATGATTCGTAGCCTTCAGGCTGGTGCCCATTCCTCTTTTGTTCATTTCGTGATTAATTGTTTGATATATTAAGAAAAAAACTGTTCTATATTTTATAAAGACTGTTTTCCTACCTGATTATTTTATAAAATTTGTGAAGGAACCTTATAATACCGGAGGCTTACCCAAATAATTTAACTTACTTTCTTGTTTCTTTTTGATCAGACTGAAATTCAGCATAGGAGTACCTGCTCATGAAACGTTCCTACCATCTTGGTCTTTTCTTCGTGGTCCTGACAATATTATTTTTTTCTTCCATTCCGGCCTTGGCTGGCTCGGATGCAGGGGCTGTGAAAAATGGTACTATCCTCAAGAATCCCGGAATGGAGCCGGTGGCCGAATTTCCGGACAACAAGAAGCTTACATTCGACGATGTGCTCTATGCCGAGTATGTGTCAGAAATGGCTTTCTCGCCGGACGGTTCCTATTTGATCTGGTGCAAGGATTTTTGTGAACCTGGAATGAAAACCCGTGCAGAGAATGTCTTCGTGACGTACCTGTCTGAAGGCAGAACTACGCAGATCACCTCTTTTGACAGTGCTGAGATCAATGGGCTGAAATGCTCGCCTGACGGCAAACGCATAACATTTTTGAGCGATGCAACCCCTGATACGCGCAATGATAAGGACCTAGGCCAGACAGTCCGAATATGGGCCGCAACGCTTGACGGAAAAGGCCTTTCCCCGCTTACTTCGCTTGACCGGAATATTCTGGAATACGCCTGGCGGGATTCGGACACCCTCCTTTATACGACAACTGAAGAAGGCTGGAATGAAAGAATCGAAACTGGGGATAACACCATACGCGTCAGCGATTACTGCGATGCCCCGGTGCGCCTCTTCCAGCTGGATCTGCAAAGCGGCCGGACCATTCCGGTTACCCGGAACAACGACCGAATCCTCGCCCTGTCTGTATCTCCGGACGGAAAATGGGCTTTTTACGTGAGGACAATGAGCAAGGGATTCATTCCGGGGCATGACTTTTACGCAAATATCTCCTTCAGCAACTACCTGCTTGACCTAGAAAGCGGAGTGGAAACGGAGATATTCGAAATGATGAGGAGCACCGGCGGTGCTGTGTGGTCTCCCGATTCCAAAACTCTTTATGCAGTGGATCTCTATTACAAAGACCCGAATCCGTATGCTTTCAGGGCCGAGGCCCTGGTGCTTGACGTAAACACGGGGGAAGAAGCTTCAATTGACCTGCAATGGCCGAAAGGCATGGAGATGATGAGCCCTATCGGCCTTCCCAATTCTCCGATCAGGCCGATTCCTGATGGTTTTCTGGCCTTTCTCGCCGACGGCTGCAACCCCAAACTCGCCAGGTACACCAGGTTCGGTCAAAAATGGGAGAAAACCCTGTTGAAAAGCGAACATCAGGGTAACATATTTTATATCGAGCCCTCGCCCGACGGCGCCACCGTGTGCTACGACCATTCCAATGCGAGCAGGCCTCCCCGGATCTATAAAGCGCAGCTGCAGGAGGACGGGATCGTTAGCCCCCTGGAAATTATTTCTCTCAATCCCGGCTTAAGGAAAAAACTTTTTACCCCGAGCGAAACCATAACCTGGGAGGGCGCCCGCGGGGACAGAGTTGAGGGAGTCCTGTTTTACCCGCAAGGATATCAACCCGGTAAGCGTTACCCCCTCATGGTTGTTATTCACGGGGGACCGTGGGAGTGTGACAAGGATCGCTGGCAGAGCTATCATTGGATAGCCCCCTATCAAATCCTTTCGCAGAAGGGCGCGTTTGTCCTGGCCCCAAACTACCATGGCAGTACCGGATATGGAGATAACAGCATCGACTTTGCATCTTCGATACAAAACGGCCTCTTCTATACTCTCATCACGAAAGATATTGAAAACGGAATAAACAGGCTCATAGAACTCGGCATGGTTGACGAGGCCCGCCTGGGAACGATGGGTTGGTCGTGCGGTTCTATAATCTCCAACGCGCTCATCGTGCATGACCAGAGGTTCAAGGCCGCGTCCTGCGGTGCGGGGGGAGCTGAATGGTTATCTCAATGGGGAGGATCCATGTTCGGAGATGTCTTCATAAGAAGCCTGTTCGGTGGCGACCCGATAGAATTCCCCGAGCTGTTCAAGGACCCCGCACAGGCGCCGTTTTACAATGCGGCCAAGGTCAAAACCCCGGTAATCATGTTCCAGCCGGCCCAGGATGTCAATGTGGCTCCCGGCATGACCTGGGTAACTTACCGGGGGATTCAGAAGCACGGCAATGCTCCGGTGGAACTGTATATTTTTCCCGGGGAGGGTCATGTCCCCCGCCTTCTTCCTCACCAGCGGCGCAAGCTGGTGGAAGAGCAGAGATGGTTTGATAAATACTTGTTTGGGAAACACGAAAAGTCTTTTAACGCCAGAAAATAATAGACGTCGAACAGTGTGCTGTTAAAAAAGACACCAGTTTACTTCTTGTTTAAAAGTAAAGAGTTAAATTTGTGCAAACAATTCAACCTCTTTGATAATTTTACGTTATGATCACACTTCATAATAACCACATCAAGGAGACATCAAATGAACTGGAGATGTTCAGCCCTGAAAGACTTTAAAAAAATAACTTTTCTGGGGGCGTTTCTCTGTTTTGCCCTTGTCGGCTGCTCCCTGGGGCCAAAATCACTCAAAGGCAACAGATTGGACTACAATGTGAACATCCAGAAAAGCAATAGTGAAGAATTGTTGATCAACCTGGTTCGAGCCAAATATTTGGAACCTCTTTTTTTTCTTCAAGTCGGATCCATTTCCTCTTCCCTCAGCTTCACAGCTGAAGCCGGTTTGACAGGAATCTTTTACGATAAGCGAAGCGATATTTTTACCAATTCCTTAAACCCGAGAATCGGTACAGCCTATGGGGAGAGGCCTACCATCACCTATACTCCAGTCCAGGGTAAAGATGCGCTTAAACAGCTTATCGAGGAAATCACCCTGGACCGGTTCCTGATCCTCACACGGTTAGGTTGGGGGATCAAACCTCTCATGTGGA
>CAYXDR010000078.1:4880-10020 GCA_964463515.1 uncultured Desulfobacteraceae bacterium
CCCGGCCTGGCCAAGGGCAAGGAAGAACCATACGCTCAATTTCTCGACCTCATTGAAATATTCGCCCGGATGCAGGTACGCGGCGATATCGAATTTGTCAGCGTAGATGAGCAAGGAAACGGCACGGTGCAGTTGAGATACTCCGATCCCGAAGAGGCCGACGAGGTCGAGAAACTCCTGGGAATCGCTCCCAACAGAATTCATACACCAGAAGGCAGGATCATATCGAGCATCAAACTGACACCGGTCAGAGATCTCACTTTAGGCATTGAAAAAACAGGCAGAAACGACACGATAGCCATAAGGTTCAAAAGCTGCTTTGGAATACTCCACGATCTGTCCCGGTATATAGAGGTTCCCGAGAAGGAAATGGAACGAGGTTTCGCGCGAAAAAAAATCACCGCAACGGGAAACATCAGGAACCGCAAAGGCCTCCACCAGGGCCTTATAAAGGTACGCTGGAGCCAAACTCCTTTAGAGAATGCATATGTGTCCGTGTTCTACAGAGGAAGCTGGTACTACATTTCAGACGACGATGTGGAATCCAAGGCAAATTTCGTATTGGTGGGAACACTTTTTTCATTGCAGGCGGGAGAGCTGCTTTCCATTCGCCCGCTTCTGACCCTGCCGGTCAATTAGCGAGAGTAAGCCGGGAGTACCAACATCCTGTGGTAGAAAGCGCTGGTTTTCAAACCCAGGCATTGAGTGCAATTGAAAATATTTTCCAACAAGGAGGGAATGAGGCATGCAGACCCACGACAAAACCAAGTGGTCCGAAATAATCGTTTTCAGCCTCATCGCTTATGTCCTGGCATGGATATACTGGATTCCGTTCCTTATGAAGGGCATGGAGGGCCTGAGGGCTTTCCCCGGTCCCTATGGTTTTGCGAACGGCATGTTCGCACCCATGGCAGCCGCCTTGATTATGCGGCTTTTTTTCAGCCGAGAAGGATTGAAAGGCTCTCTTGGTATCCTTCGCCACTGGAAATATTACCTTATTGCCCTGTTCGGCCCGGCGGCCTATGCCGGAGTTCTGGTCCTGGTGATCGTTATCACCGGGCAAAGCAGTTTCAACTGGCCGGGACAAGGCTCTGTCTTGCTGGCCCTTCCAATGCTGCTCCTGAAAAGCTTCGAGGAACTTCCTCTCGGGATCGGGGAAGAATATGGCTGGCGGGGCTACCTCCTTCCGCGGCTTCTTCCCATGGGTGAAATCAAGGCAACTGTCTTGGTGGGCTTGATCTGGTGCTTCTGGCACCTTCCCATGATGGTCATGGGTTTGAACTATCCTGGCCAGAACGTTATCCTTTCCAGTATTGTTTTCACGGTGTTTGTCGTGCTGATGAACTTTCCGTTCACCTGGCTTTTCCTGGCATCCAAGGGCAGCGTCATGGTGGTGGCTCTCTTTCACATCACCCTTGATGTTTTCACGGACATCTTCTGCTCGCCTGCGTGTCTTCCCGAGGGAAACCAGCTTATCGTGAGCAGCGCCGGGATCACGAGCTGCATGCTGCTCCTGGCCGTCATCGTGCTGCGCTACACGGTCTTTAACCGGCGCTCGGCCCGAACATCGGCCTAACGGCTTTACCATGAAAAAACATGCCGCAAACCTTCTCCCTGTGAGAAGAAAGTGCCTGACCCCTGCATTTTCATGTTGAGTGGTAAATGGGTCCCCGGGGCCTCTGGTCAAGAACTCTTCTAACCGTGCTCACCAGCTCATGCCGTGTCAGGGGCTTCATCACAAAAGCTCGAGCACCTATCTTTTCAGCCTTTTCCCTGGAAATCTGCCTGCTGTAACCCGTACAGAGGATAATCGGAATGTCTTCTCGGATTGCAAGAACCTCCTCCGCCAGTTTATCCCCCCTCATGCCGGGCATGGTCATATCCGTGACCAACAGATCAAAACGAGATGGATCCTGCTTGAAAACCGCCAGGGCATCTGTGCCGCTGCCACAGGTCTTTACGCTGTAACCCTGACGCTCGAGCACGCGCTTTCCCAACTCCCGTATCATGGGCTCGTCATCCACAAACAGGACCCGCTCGGTTCCCCGAGCAAGCTCCTTTGTCTTCTCTGCTGCTGATTCAACAGGTTCAACTTCTGAAGCGGGCAAATATACACTGAAGGCTGCGCCCCGACCGGCTTCACTGTCAACAGCAATTCCACCCCCGCAGCCCCGGACAATACCCTGGACCACCGCAAGGCCCAACCCTGTACCCTGCCCAACCTCTTTTGTAGTGAAGAAGGGATCGAAAATCCGATCCAGTATCCCGGACGGAATGCCCGGGCCCGTATCCCGCACCTCCATCCTTACATATCGGCCCGGAGAAAGTTCTTCCATCACGGTATGTAGAGGGCGCTTCAGATCAATGGTTTCCAGTGTAAAATCCAATGTTCCGCCCTCTGATTCCACGGCCTGTCCGGCATTGGTACACAGGTTCATAATGATCTGCTGGATCTGGGAGGGATCTGCAAAAACGCAGGGAAGATTCTTCTTGATGTGCCTGCGGATTTCAACCGTGGTAGGTAGGGAGGCCCGGAGCATCTTGAGTGATTCCTTTACAATGGGCTCCAGGTTAATATTGGCGAAGGAATGCTCTTTCTGTCTGGCAAAAAGAAGGATCTGCTTAACCAGCTCCCTCGCCCTCAGCGTCGCCTCCCGGACTTCCTTCAGGTTTTCCAGGGCCGGGTTTCCTTCTGGTACGTCCAGCATTGCGACTTCGGTGTTACCCACGATTATGCCCAGGATGTTGTTGAAGTCATGAGCGATTCCGCCTGCGAGAGTCCCAATGGCCTTCATCTTGTCCGCCTGTCGTATCTCCTGCTCCAACCTCTTGCGCTCGCTGACGTCCCTGATCACGACCAGTGTTCCCTGCATGGATGGAAACGCGTAAAAGGACCCTGTCAATTCGCCGTAAAATCGAAGGCCGTCAACCCTTTTCATCAAAAGCTCCAGGGCCTCTGTCTTTTTGCCACTTTTCACGGCTGCTCCAAACGCCTGCGCTGCTTTTTCCAAAGAAGTTTCGTCCAGGAATGTATTGAAGTGCCTCCCAACCATGTTTTCGGGCTGGGCTCCAAAAATCTGTGCAGAGGCAGGAGAAGCATAGGTGATTACGCCATTCATGTCGGTAAGTGCAATCAGATCCGAGGACTGCTCTGTAATCGACCGGAATTTCTGTTCGCTTTCTCGAAGCGCTATCTCCATCCTTTTTCGATCCGAGATATCCGTGCTGATACCACAGAGTGCGATCGGCCTGTTTTCGCGGTCCCTCACCACACGTGTGCGGGCATGGAGAAAAATCGGCTCGCCGTCTGCGCCGAAGTTGACAACCTCCCCCTGCCACATTCCATTCGCCAGCGTTTCACGAATGATTTCTTTCTGGGTGGCCCCGGCCTCCGGGTCATCTCCGTAGATGGAAACATGCCGACCGAGCACTTCATCCCGCTTCATTCCAAGCATTTGGCTCTCAGCATCATTGACGTACGTGATGATACCGTTGAGGTCCGTTACCGTCACACGATCCTGAATTTGATCAAGCACCATGGATCGGAGGCGATGTTCGCTCTCTACCCGCTTTCGTTCAGTGATGTCTCTTGCGATGCTCAATACGCAGGGTTCACCCTGATAGGTTACTCGGCTGGAGCTGATTTCCACCTGTATGATATTGCCGTCTTTGGCACGGTGTTCAGTTTCAAAAACTTGGCGCTCTTCCGTTTTCATACCAATCAGTAAGTTTTGGATTTCTTTGCCTTTCAGAAAGGGATCAATATCTGCAGGCCCCATTTCCAGCAATTCTTCCCGCGAATATCCCAATACTTCCAATGCTGTTTTATTCACCGCCCGAAAGCGGCCGTCAAAACCGATAACAAAAGCGGTATCATTCATGCCGTCAAATAATTCCAGGTATTCCTGTTCCTGCTGTTTACGATCGGTAATATTCTCAAGGCTGCCTTCATAGTAAACTTGGCCGTCGAGCCCTTGAATACAACGGGCTGAGTCCCGCACCCACAGGTTGGAGCCGTCCCCACGTCGCAGCTGGAGCTCATAGCAGTTAAGTACGCCCTCCCGTTTCAGGATGGCCCGCTGCTTCACCTGTTCTTCAGAACGCATAAAAAAACGGGTCGAAAGCTGATAATGCAGGTGGTGTGGAGAGGAAAACCCCAGCATCTCCGCCAACGCCTTATTGGCTTCGAGGATACGGCCATCCTCATCTGTACGGTAAAGAGCTACTGACAGCCCGTCGAATAGACAACGATAAGATCTTTCCTTAGCCAATGATTCTTCCAGAAGCTCCTTGAAACCGGACACCTCCTGCTCCAATTCCTGGACCCTTTGCTCCAGTTCCTCGTTGGTCGGCGTTTTTGATACGACTCCCATAACCACCTCCTGAGCCTGGGGATGGACCATCATGATTAAATCTCCTGCATAGAGCTTCGCTGGCGCCCTTGAGCCCTGCAGGAAAGGCGCCGATTTAATGAGTTGTAATATGAATTTTCACGGTAAAAAAAGCAAGTTCTAATCCAATCCCCCACTTACATGAGCACTTCGACTTAACCGTTTGTGGAAAAAAGTCCATTTTTATCGACCTGTTTCCAGGAACGGAACGTAAAGGCGGAATACATCCTATAGCTTTCATAGGAGATACCGATACTATCCCTGATAATTATCGTTATTTCCTGTTTGACAAATCGGGATAGTCGATATAATGTTCCCGCCATTGTGCGCCTTGAAGATCCATTCAGGGCAAGCAGCACAAAATAGCCACGGAAGTTGAGGAATTCACCATGAGCCAGGAAAAAAATTTTTTTGCAACACCAGGGGGCATTATAGCGGTGGGAGCTGTCATTGGTGTTATCGCAGCTTTACTCCAGAAGGCCGGAAACCCAGCCAACATGGGAATATGTGTCGCGTGTTTCGAGCGCGATATAGCAGGCGCGATCGGACTTCATCGTGCCGGCGTAGTCCAATACATACGCCCGGAAATTATCGGTTTTGTCGTCGGTTCGTTGATCGCCGCTTATTTGTCAAAGGAATTTCGTCCCCGCGCCGGCTCAGCACCCATCGTGCGGTTTGTGCTGGGCATGTTTGCAATGATCGGGGCCCTTGTGTTTTTGGGCTGCCCCTGGCGGGCTGTGCTTCGCCTG
>CAYXDR010000079.1:0-7108 GCA_964463515.1 uncultured Desulfobacteraceae bacterium
GACCCCGACGCCGATAAAGCGGAGATTGTACTTTTTACGACCTCATCAAGTTTGAAAAGACTTTTTATACCTGCTATGTTCAATTGCATTCAACAGCGGCTTCGGGCTTATACCCGGGCGGCACAGCCGGAGCGGATTTCAGATGATTCCTATTAGAGACACCGTTCAATCCAGAACCTATCCGATAGTCAACATGCTGATCATCGGAGTAAATGTGCTTGTCTATTTCTACCAACTGTCGCTTGGCCCCGGCGCAGAGGAATTCATTATCACCTACGGCCTTATCCCTGCCCGCTACACCTCAAGGGATATCGCATCTTATTTCACAGCGTTCCAGCAGGTAGGCGCCGTTTTTTCTTTCATGTTCCTGCATGGAGGGCTTTTGCACCTGATCGGCAACATGTGGTCACTTTACATTTTCGGCGACAATGTCGAAGACAGCGTCGGCCATTTCCGCTATCTCCTTTTCTACATTCTATGCGGCGTGGTTTCAGGATTGTTTCACCTGCTCTTGAACTTGGATTCCCGAGTCCCCACCGTAGGGGCGAGCGGTGCCATAGCAGGTGTCATGGGAGCCTATTTTCTTTTGTTTCCCGGGGCCAGAATACTGACCCTGATACCGATTTTTTTTATACCATGGTTCGTGGAAATCCCTGCGTTTTTCTTTCTCGGGTTATGGTTTGTTCTGCAGTTCTTAAACGCTGCGGGAACTCCCGCACATGGAGCCGGCGTGGCATGGTGGGCGCACATCGGCGGATTCATCTGCGGGGTGCTGCTCCTCAAAACCCTTTTCACCCCCCGTGAAGGTGCCGGCGCTGTTCGGCCCGCCGACAGCATCTCCAGGAGGCGTCACACCCACCACCTCCAGACGGTCCATACCTCCGGCGACCGGGCCAAGGCGGATCTGGAGGGCACCATAAGGGTTACACCTCTTGAGGCGGAAAGGGGAGCTGTGAAACTGATCAACCTGCCGTGGGGTTTTCATTCCAGGCTTGTGAAGGTAAGGATACCGCCTAGAACCCGCAATGGAGACATGTTGAGATTGAAGGGTATGGGCAGAGGCATGCCGGGCGGTACAAGCGGAGATCTTTATCTAACCGTTTCCATATCGTGAATCCCGAAAGGCATCTGTTCATCGGTTGCAAACTCCGCACCTGGTGCACTCACCATCCAACGTGCAGGCTTCCGACTGCTTTCCTTCAAGAGCCAGCAGGTATTCTTTCTTCAAAAACGATTTGCGGATGCCGTGATCGAGAAAGTCCCATGGAAGAACTTCATCCAGGCCCTTGGGCCTGGAAACAAAAAATTCAGGGTTTACATCCGAATACTTCAGTGCCTTTTTCCAGTCTCCACCAAGTCTATGGGCGTTCAAAAGCATCCCTGCCACCCGGCGGTCTCCGAGGCTGAGAAGTGCCTGGACATAGGCCCATTTAGGGACATCGCAGGACACGCGGATGCCGCCTTCCCGGGCCAAAGATCTGGTTATGGTTTTGCGCACCTCGTTTAAGGCGGAAACCCCGCCGAACGGCGCCCACTGAAAAGGTGTAAACGCCTTTGGAACAAAGCAGTTGACGCTCACCCGGATCCTGCCGATGGTCCCCCTGGTAGCCGAGGCCTTGACGACCACATGTTTCAACTCCTTAATCATTTTTATCAAGGATGTCCTGTCTTCAGCTGTTTCCGTCGGAAGACCGATCAACACGTAAAGCCTTATCGAAAAATCCCCCGCCCGTGCAATGGTATTTACAGCCCGGCAAAGCTGATCCATTGTCAGGTGCTTGTTGATCACCCGCCGCAGCCTCTCGGAGCCGGCCTCCGGCGCAATCGAGAGGCTTCTCAGCCCGGAGCGCGCAAGCAAGGCTACCAGCCTTTCGTTGATGTTGTCAGCCCTGAGAGAGGACAGACCGAATGTGCCGCCGGAATCACATATGGATGAGCAGATCCGTTCTATTCCCGGTGTATCGCTTACTGCGGCACCCACAAGCCCGATTTTTCCCCCCTCGCGGGCAGGGCCGTCCACCACGGATTGAATGTCGATTTCCCTGCAGAAACGAGGGGGCCTATAGACATAGCCGGCCGCGCAGAACCTGCAGGACCGGCCGCAGCCGCGCCCGGTTTCGACAAGAAACATTTCCGAAAACTCGCTTTCGGCCGAGAGAACCTTTGTGCAGGCGGGCGGATGATTGGAAACGTCCGCCTTTTCAACAAGTATGGTTTCCGGAACTGCGGAGCTTAAAGGCCTGAAAGCAGACAATTTTCCCTCGGTGTCATATTCCGGGGTATAGCAGGAAGGTACATATACCGATCGGCCAGAAGCGGCCATCCGGTCCAGCCTGGCACGCCGGCTTCCGCCTCTCCTCCATATGCCCAGCACGCTTTCAACAAAGGGATTGAGAGTTGCTTCCGCGTCCCCCGGCACGAACACGTCGATAAAAGCAGCCAGGGGCTCGGGGTTCAAGTACGTAGTCACCCCGCCTGCCGCCACCAGGGGGGCATCATCGTCTCTTTCTTCGCTCAGCAAAGCGATTCTTGCCATCTCGAGCAGCTTGAGGACATTCAGGTAGTCCTGTTCAAAGGACAACGAAAAGGCCACGACATCGAAATCATTCAGGGGCTTTGCAGTCTCCAGAGACAGCAGGGGCCTCCCTGAACGGCTGTAAAGAAAATCCTCGTGACCTTCAGGCAAAAACGCCCTTTCAGCGACAACGTCGGCCCTCGAGTTCAATAAACCATAAACAGCATGGAAGCCCAGGTTGGACATACCCAGGCGGTAGCTGTTGGGATACACAAGGGCGACAGACAGTCTCCCGCCCGGCTCCTTGATCACAAACCCGGTTTCCCGGGCAAGCCTGGATCTATAAAGGGATTCGATATCCCGCGGCAGCGTATGACGGCCGCCTCCGATGGTTTCGGAACCCATGTCTCCGATTTTACGCATTTTTCTACTGCAACTCTTTACTGCCTAATCCAGGCCGGCCCTTATAAATGCCGGGCTTTCGACATCATTTTTAAATCCGAACTTTTCCAGAAAGCCCCGGCGTTTTTTTCCTTTCATTTCCGATAGCCCCGCAGATGTCTTGCCTTTCCGCTGAAAGGTCGGAACATCCAAGTCCTCCCCGTTTTTTCTGACGGTCCATTCGCCGGCCGCTTCATCCGGAGTTGCCTCTCGTATCTTGAATCCTATATCTTCCGCCTGCTGCGGATTCTGCTGATGCTGGCTTCGTCCGCTATGATGGCCGGGGCGGGCGGACCTGATATTCACTACGTTTTCGCCCGCCGCCTGGCTGTTGATTCCGGTGGCGATTACAGTAACTTCCACCTCGTCACCCATCTGGTCGTCAAACACCACACCCCATAGAATTTCAGCCTCTCTACTTGCCTGATCCTTGATATATCCGCATGCTTCGTGGATTTCCTCCATGGTCATCGCCGATGAACCCACGATGTTCACAAGAAGTCCCTTTGAACCTCGGATCGATACATCCTCGAGCAAGGGGCTGCTTATGGCACCCTCTGCGGCATCGACCATCCGGTTTTCGCCGTTGGCCCTTCCAAGCCCCATGATTGCAGAACCGTATTCGGACATCACCTTGCGCATATCGCTGAAATCCAGATTTATGTGCCCGTCCTTCCGGACCACGTTGCATATGCCTTTTACCGCCTGCAGCAGCACATTGTCCGCCCTGCCCATCAAATCCTTGAAAGGAGTGCTCTTGCTGCCAATGCTGGTCAGCCTCTCGTTGGGGATCACAATCAAGCTGTTCACCTCGTCCTTGAGGGACTCTATGCCTTCCAGTGCACGGCGCATCCTCTTGTCGCCCTCGAATTCAAAGGGCTTGCACACCACGGCAACCGTCAGTGCCCCTTTCTCCTTTGCGGCCTGCGCTATTACGGGGGATGCCCCGGTGCCGGTTCCGCCGCCCATGCCGGCGGTCAAAAAAACCATATGGTAGCCTTCCACGGTTTCACTGATCTCGTCAAGGACCTCTTCGGCGGCTTTTCTGCCCAGCTCTGCATCCGCACCCGCACCGAGCCCCCTGAGCGTTTCGGGGCCCAGGTGAATTTTATGATCGCAAAGAGACATCTCCAGGTGCTGGCTGTCGGTGTTGGCCACCACATAGTTTACCCCCGGTAACTCGGCCCTGATCATTGTATTCACAGCGTTTCCCCCGGCGCCTCCCACTCCTACGACCAGGATGCGTACATCCCGGGGCTCCTCACGACGCTCTTCAAACAATTCATACTTTAATTCCTTCATAGCGTCCTCCTTTGCACCACCGGCGATCGATGTTTGCCGCAAAACCGCGAAAACCCAGGTTAAACGGACCTACCGCGGTTATATTACTTCCTTGAACCAGCGTTTCATGCGGTTGATCACCCGGTTGAAAATGTTTGCATCCCTGATTCTGAATGCCTTATCCTCCCTGCTCATTTTCGCGCCGTAGCGCACCAGCCCTACGGCTGTTGCATACATAGGCTGATTGACCATGTCCACCAGGCCGGTAATCCCCTCCGGATAACCGACGCGCGCCGGCGAATTGAAAATCTGTTCGGCAAGCTCCACAACCCCCGCCAGTTCGGCCGAACCCCCGGTGACAACAACACCGGAGGAAATTTCATCCGCATACCCGGAATTCTCAAGATCCGAAAACACCAGGGAAAAGATCTCTTCGACCCTGGGTTCCAGGATCTCACCGAGTATCTGCCGGCTGAGTGTTCTAGGTTTCCTTCCACCCACGCCGGGCACTTCTATTGTTTCATCGTCCCCTATTAAGGACGACATGCAGCATCCGTATCTGATTTTGATCTTTTCTGCATCGGCCTTGGGCGTTCTGAGCCCCACGGAAAGGTCATAGGTGAGGTTGTCTCCTCCGAGGGCGAGAACCGAGGTGTGCCTTATGGATCCCCTGGAAAAGACAGCCATATCCGTCGTCCCTCCCCCGAAGTCGAGCAGTGCCGTGCCCAGCGTCCGCTCTTCGCTGCTCAATACCGCCTCGCTGGAGGCCAGGGCCTGCAGTACAATATCGCAGACATCGAGACCGGCGCGGTTTGCGCATTTGATTATGTTCTGAGCTGAAGTCACCGCACCGGTGACGATATGAACATTGGCCTCCAGCCTGGTTCCGGACATCCCCAGAGGATCGGTTATGCCGTCCTGGTCGTCCACTATGAATTCCTGCACCAGAGTGTGGATAACCTCCCGGTCCATTGGTATTGCGACAGCGCTTGCCGCCTCGATCACCCTGTCTATGTCCTTGCGTGTTATTTCCTTTCCTTTCAAAGGAATCACACCGGGATATGTAAATCCTTTAACATGCCCCCCGGCGATTCCCGTGTAGGCCTCCCTGATTTCGCAACCGGCCATGGTTTCGGCTTCTTCCACCGCCTCCTTGATGGACTCGACGGTCTTCTCTATATTGATAACGACACCTTTCCTGAGACCGTCGGAAGGATGGCTCCCCATACCGATGATTTCGACTCCGTCCGGCTGGATCTCTCCAACTACCGCGCATATTTTTGTTGTACCGATATCGAGCCCTACAATTATTTTTCCAGACATAATCGCCTCGCTTGCGCCACCCGGCATACGCCGGTCCAGGGTTTGAACGCGGAATCAGCCGTTTATCATCGAAACCACCGCGCCGTTTTCCTGATTTAGATCTATGGCAGCCACACGCCCGAGCCTTCCGTCTTCCCGCAGGTGGGTAACCAGCCGCTTCAGGCCTGGCATCTTCCCGTCCACCTCGCTCCACGCAGTTCTTATTTCCGCATCGAGATGCTCGAAGTAAAGTGATACATAGCCATCGGAACCCATGTAAATCTCCGAGAGGTCTTCCACGGTCCACGGTGCCTCCTCCCGTTGCAGGCATGAGACAATATGCGCCGCCTGCCTGAGTTGTTCACGGGACTCAGCCGCCAGCATAGAAACTCCTGTTATCACAGGATAATCAGGCGATTCATCCAAATCCACAGCCTTGAATATCCGTCCGTCCGTATTCATGTAAAACAGGCGGTCCATCAGGACCACTGCCCCCGGGACCTCTTTTTCGACCGTCACGTGCAGGCTGTGAGGAAAACGCCTCTCCACCCTTGCACTGCCGATCCACGGATGGGCTTCAAATACCTTTTTCAGTTCGCCCAGGTTCAGCTCCAGAAGGCTGACATCCCCGCTCAGCCCCGCCCCGGTAATGAGCTCTTTTTTGAAATTGTCATCCACTCCCTCGATATCTATTTCGGTCAACATCATATGGGGGGATTGAAGCACGTAGTGATAGGCCCATATGAAAACCAGGCTCAGTGCTGTCAGGCCGGCTGCAAAAATCCCGACTCTGACAACCGCCGTCCAGGTCCCCCTGATCCATTTCAGGAACGAACGAGGGCGGGATTTCTTTGCTTTCCGTGTCCGCCTGATTCTTTTTGAAGCCGCCATCAGCGCTCTCCGACAATATGGATTTCCAATTCAAGCTGGATGCCGGTCTGTTCATAGACTTTCCGTCTCGCAAGCTCCACTAGATCGAGAACGTCTTTGGAGGAGGCACCTCCGGTGTTCACGATAAAATTCGCGTGGATTTCCGAAATCACTGCTCCGCCGATTCTCGTCCCTTTAAGGCCGGCGGCCTCAATCAGCCTGCCGGCATAATCGCTTGAAGGATTTTTAAAAACCGATCCTGCGCTCCTCATTGTCAGGGGTTGTTTTTCCCTTCGCAGCCGGCCGTAATCAGCGATTGATTCGGCCACTTCCGAGGGCAATGCCCTGGTCATACCGAAAATCACCCTTGCTATAACAGAGCCGCGCATAATACTTGACCGCCGGTATTCAAACGAAAGCCTGTTTCTACGATAGACCTCCATTTTCCCTTCCGGAGACAAAACATGCACCTCCCTGACCGACGCCCCTGTTTCACGCCCGAAAGCCCCGGCATTCATTGCCACGGCACCTCCCACGGTGCCAGGTATCCACGCAAGGAATTCAAGCCCGCTCAAACCTTCCGCCCTGCATCCTGAAATCAAAGAGGAAATGCTAAGGCCGGCACCTGTTGTTAACACAGGGCCGCCTGCCTCCTCCCCGAGCGCGAACCCGGAAATTCCTCCGGCCATGACAACCGCC
>CAYXDR010000079.1:7118-9954 GCA_964463515.1 uncultured Desulfobacteraceae bacterium
GCCACCGAAACCCTTATCCGTGGCCAGGAGATTGCTCCCCTTACCGATCACGATGTACCGGATGGATTCCCGGTTCATAAAAGCGAGCACCGACGCGAGGCTGGAAATGTCGGCCGGTTCATACACACATTCAGCGGGGCCTCCTATCCCGAGAGTCGTATATCGCGCAAGAGGCCGGTCGAAATGCAAAGCACCCCCGGCGAGCCGGGCAAGGGTCTCTTTCTGCGCAGCCTTCATAACCCCACCCGCCTTTCCATTTCCTCCAGAAGCCTTTCACCGACGCGGTAAATGTCACCGGCCCCAAGAGTGAGAACGAGATCCCCGGGGCGAACAGCGCCGGAGAGGATCGAAAAAAGCTCATCGTTGTCCGCCGCAGCCGTAACATGCCTGTGACCATGCTCCTTGATGCTGCTTGCCAGGCTTCGAGAGTCCACCTCAGTAACCGGCCTTTCCCCGGCCGCATAAAGGGGAGCGATAACGAGAAGATCTGCATCGTTGAAACTAACGACAAAACGGTCATAGAGATCCATGATTCTTGAATAGCGATGCGGCTGAAAAACGCTTACCAATCTCTTTTCCGGCCAGCACTGCTTCGCGGTTTTCAAAACGGCCGTGATTTCGGTTGGATGATGTCCGTAATCATCCAACACCAGAACTCCGCCCTTTTCCCCCTTCACCTGGAAGCGTCTTGCCAGCCCCCCCAAATCCGCGAGCCCCCTCCCGATCACATCCATTTCCAGGTCCAGCGCGAGCCCCACACCCGTGGCGGCCAGGGCGTTCAACACGTGGTGTTCACCGGGGATCCCGGCCGTAACCCTGCCATAGGACACTCCCCTTTGAACGACTTCGAAACTGCTCCCCGACCTGTCGCAGGTGATATCTCTTGCATGCAGGTCGGCCTGCGAACTCATTCCATAGGTCAGGAACTTTTTCTTGAGCCTGGGGATGATCCGCTGGATTTCCTCGTTGTCCAGGCACAATATTGCGGTACCGTAAAAGGGGATTTTGTTGATGAAATCAACGAACGTATCACGGATGCGGTCCATGCTGCCGTAATGGTCCATGTGTTCCCGGTCGATGTTGGTCACCACCGCTATCGTGGGTGACAGGACCACGAACGAGCCGTCGCTTTCGTCAGCCTCGGCTACCAGTATTTCCCCCTGCCCCAGCTTTGCGTTGGCCCCTCCCCAAATGTCCAGGCGGCCGCCGATAACTACCGTGGGATCCAGCCCGGCACAATTCAAAATCGAAGCGACCATGGAGGTGGTCGTGGTTTTGCCGTGGGCGCCGGCCACCGCAATCCCGTATTTGAGCCTCATCAATTCAGCAAGCATTTCGGCCCTCGGAATCACGGGAATCGACCTTTCGGCGGCCTCCAGCAGCTCTACGTTCCCCGGCCGCACGGCCGAGGAATAGACGACCACGTCGGCATCGGCTACATGCTCACGTCTATGTCCCTTGTATATCTCTCCGCCTTTCGCAGCCAGGGCCTCCGTTACACGGCCCGACTTGAGATCGGAACCGCTCACCCGGTAACCGAGATTTAAAAGCAGCTCGGCGATGCCGCTCATCCCGATGCCCCCCACACCTACAAGGTGGATATGACGAACTTTTCCAAAACGGGTCATAGACTCTTTCCTCTTTCCCTCATAACTGATTCAATTTCCTCCACGATCGCCGATGCGGCAGCCGGGCGCGCCATTTTCCGGGCTGCCGCGCCCATTCGCAGCAGCCCGGAGGAATCAGAGGCAAGTTCCTCGATAAGCGAGGCCAGTCCCGCACCGTCCAAATCCCGCTGCATGATGATCCTGGCTCCGCCGGCCGAGGCCAGGCACTCGGCATTCGCCTTTTGGTGCTGGTCAGCGGCGAACGGGTAAGGGATAAGGATGGACGGACGACCTGCGGCGGCAAGTTCGAAAATCGTCGTGGCGCCGGCCCGCCCGACAACCAGGTCCGCCTGCCGGTATGCACCCGCCATGTCATCGATAAACCGGTGGATTTCTCCATCGAGTCCTTCTGATTGGTACCGTTTGACCATCCTTTCATAATCCGCTTCACCGGTCTGATGGATCACTCTGGGTACAAATCCTCTTTTTTTGAGCATAGCCAGGGCGTCTGCCACGGCTTCGTTCACTGGGCGGGAACCCAGGCTGCCGCCCACCACCAGCAGAGTAAATGCGGCTGAATTCTGCGCCTCCCTTTCTCCTATCTTGAAAAATTCCTCTCGAACCGGGTTTCCGGTTACCACGATTTTTCCGGCAGGAAACCGTGAGGAGCTGTCTTCGAAAGAAATGCAGACCCGGTCCACAAATCTGCACAGTAGCCTGTTCGTAAGGCCAGGGAACGAATTCTGTTCGTGAACGACACTCGCCGCTCCGCTCAGCCTGGCAGCGAGACAGACCGGACCGGAAGAATACCCCCCCATTCCGATCACACAGGCAGGATCGGCCTCGGCTATCAACTTGCGAGCCTGGAGCAGGCTCCGCGGCAGGCATGAAATCGCCGCCAGTTTTTTCAGCCAGCCTTTTCCCTTTATCCCTTCCACCGATATATGCCTGACCTCAAAACCATATCTGTGAAGAATATCTGTTTCCATCCGGCGGCGGCCCACTGCGAACAAGATCCTGCAACCCTGGTAACGGCTTTGCAGCTCTCGGCAGATTGCTATGCCTGGAAACAAATGTCCCCCTGTTCCCCCTCCCGCTATTATAAAAGCAGCCTTCTGCACTTTCCCGTCCCCCTATCGACGCTTTCTCTCAGAGGAAACCCGCAACAGGATTCCGATTACAAACAAATTTATGACCAGCGATGAACCGCCGTAACTCATCAGCGGAAG
>CAYXDR010000080.1:0-9893 GCA_964463515.1 uncultured Desulfobacteraceae bacterium
AGCCGTCATTCCGGCGTAGGCCGGAATCCAGAAGTCGTTGGAATCACTGGACCCCGGGCTGCGCCGGGGTGACGATAGAGGGGATATCCTGACTTTTTTACGAGTTCATCATTCTTGAAAACAGAAAAAAGGCTTGAAATATGCTTGCCCGAAAGACCATTAATGTAGGATAATATACATTTTATGATGACGCTCCGCAATCATGGAAGAGCAGATAATGCTCAAGGAGCAATATTTTTGCACACGGGAGTCTGAAATGTACAGAATCATGATACGGGACAACATGTCCCCGCGGGCAAGGGAAATATTTGAAGAAACAGGCCAGATCGAAGTGGTAGTCGACAATGACAAGGCATCGAACGACCCTGCCGCGCTGGCTGATATAATAGGAGAGTTCGACGGAATCGCGGTCAGAAGCGGCACCAAAATCAAGGGGCCGGCCCTTGAGCGCGCAGGGAAAATCAAGGTTATCGGCCGGGCTGGAATCGGCGTCGACAATATCGACGTCAGCGAAGCCACCTCGAAGGGTATAGTGGTTATGAATGCACCGGAAGGCAACACCACTACGACCGCAGAGCATGCGCTGTCGATGATGCTTTCCCTGGCCAGACAGATTCCCCAGGCCAACGCATCCATCCGCAGCGGTAAATGGGAGAAAAAGAAATTCATGGGGGTCGAAATTGCAGGGAAAACCCTTGGCATCGTCGGCCTAGGACATATCGGAAGGATCGTTGCAGCTCGTGCCAAGGGGCTGGAGATGAAGGTTATGGCCAGTGATCCCTACGTTACCAAAGAGGCGGCCGCTGAACTGCATGTAGAACTGGCTCCTTTTGAAAAGCTCCTCGGCCAGGCTGACTTCATTACACTTCATGTTCCCAAGCTGGAAGAAACCAGGAACTTGATAAATCGAGAGACGATAGCCCTGATGAAGCCTGGCGCCCGCATCATCAACTGCTCCCGGGGGGAAGTGGTCAACCTGGAAGACCTTTACGAGGCCCTTAAAGCCGGTCATGTGGGAGGTGCGGCACTGGATGTTTATCCCCAGGAACCGCCCGACACGTCCTGGCCCATATTCTCGCTGCCAAATGTCATCTTTACGCCTCATCTCGGTGCAAGCACGGGCGAAGCACAAATGAAGGTCGCTGAAATGATAGCCCAGCAGATGGTGGATTATCTTTTGAACGGCGTTATTACCAACGCAGTGAACTTCCCCTCGGTACCGGTTGAAATGTTATCAGGGATGAAACCTTACCTCGACCTGGCCGAACGTATGGGCTCGATGATGGGCCAGATCGTCCGCGCAGCAAGTGACATCGCTATAACCTACAGCGGAGATGTAACCAGGTACGACACGAGGGTTTTGACCCACGCGGTTCTCAAGGGCCTGCTGGGGGCTTCCACAGACAAGCCGGTCAATTATGTCAGCGCCCCGGCACTGGCCCGCGCCAAGGGATTACACATCGATGAAACCATAAGCCTACAGACAAAGGACTACACAAACCTGATCCGAATAAAATTTCCGGGCCTCGATGCCGAACTCAATGAAATATGGGGCACGGTTTTCGCGAGGAATTCACTTCGTATAGTCAGGCTCGGAAACGTCTACATGGATGCAATCCCCGAAGGCAACATGCTAGTTATCCGCAACGATGACAGGCCAGGGGTTATCGGAAGCCTGGGTACCGCCCTTGCGGAGGGGGGGATAAATATCGGCCGTTTTCAGCTGGGAAGGCGGGACGGGCGTGCTGTGTGCATCATCAACATGGACACACCGGTCGACGAACGGCTGATCGAAAAAATTCGAAAACTGCCGAACATCATCACAGCCATCCGGGTTCGAATTCCGTCATGACAACAAGGTGAAACCGATTGAATCATGATGGAATCGTAAAAAGCCAAAACAACGATGTTTCTCGGGGTCGGGATCGCTATCGGCATCGGTATCGGAAGCTGATCAACTCTCTTTTCGACCCAGATACCGATTCCGACCCCGACGCCGATAAGCCGGGGATGGTACTTTTACGAGGCTGTCAATAATACAGAAAAAGATCGAAACGGGAGAAAGCGAAAATGTCCGAACTTGAAGTCAAAGCAACCCAGCTGCTGAAGGAATTCAAGGGCAGCTCATATGCATTCGGAGACGGAGTGTTGGATTCCGCTCCGGGCCGATTAGGTGCTCAGCTCGGAAAAAAGGCCCTATTCATCGCTCCCGTCGGAGAATGGTTCGATCCTTACAGAAAACGAATCCTTGATTCTCTGGCAGGTTCCGGGATAGATGTCATCGGTACTGCCGGATCTGCCGCCCCTAACGCGCCTTTTGCCGATGTTTACAGGATACACAGCCACATTGTACACAGGAAGCCGGAGCTATTAGTAGCCGCCGGTGGCGGCTCCGCGATCGATGCGGTCAAAGCCGCAGCCGTAATAGCCTCCCTCGGGGATGTGGAACCGGAAGTAGACCCGTTTTTCGGCGTAGGCGAAGTAAGTAAGGTCTGCACCCGGGCGGGCAGAAGCATCCTGCCCGTTCTCGCAGTGATAACGGCTGCGAGTTCGGGTGCTCACCTGACCAAGTATTCCAATATCACCGACCCAGTGGCAGGCCAAAAGAAACTGATCGTGGATGAAGCTATCGTACCGCACCGGGCGGTTTTCGACTACGGCGTAACAGCCTCACAACCCGAGTCTCTCACCCTTGACGGCGGGCTCGACGGCATAGCCCACTGTTTGGAAGTATACTTCGGTGCGGGAAAAGAAACCCGCGAAAAAACGCGGGAAATCGCAGAAACGGGAATTGACCTGATCGTTGACGGCCTCACCCGTGTAAAAAAGGATTCCTCGGACATGAATGCCCGCACCCTGCTGGGTCTCGGCACCGACCTTGGAGGGTATGCCATCATGGTCGGCGGAACATCCGGAGCACACCTTTCGAGTTTTTCCCTTGTGGACGTACTAAGCCACGGGCGGGCCTGTGCCTTGATGAACCCTTATTACACCGTATTTTTCGCTCCCGCGATAGAAGAGCAGTTGAGGGTTGTTGGAAACATTTACAGGAAACACGGTTACCTGGATGCTCCGATCGAAAAACTCTCCGGCCGGGATCTTGGTACGGCTGTGGCAGGAGGCATGCTTAAGCTGAGTGACTTTCTGGGCTTTCCAAGCCGTTTGAGCCAGGTGCCGCGAATTTCCGGACAACATATCGAGAGATGCCTGAGCGCAGCGAAAAACCCTCAGCTCGACATGAAGCTCAGAAACATGCCGGTTCCCTTGCACGCCGGTCTAGTCGATGAATACATGGCTCCTATTTTGGAGGCCGCATGGGACGGAGATTTTTCTAAAATAAAAACCATGTAAAAAAAGCCCGCCTGCGGCAAAGCCTTCCTCAGGCGGGCTCTATAATCATTCCATAGCGTTCAGGACCACCTCCGTGAGATCCTTGACCTTGAGATCGGACCCGGTTCGTTTCGCCCTTGTGGTCATTGTGCGAACGCATTGCTGACAGGCGGTGATAACCGTGTCGGCGCCCACGCCCTTGATGGAGTCCAGTTTCATCTGGGCCACCTCGGCGCTTATTTCCGGCGCCGTCATTTCCACGTTCCCACCTCCGCCGCAGCACACCGAAAACCTGCGGTTCATGGGAAGTTCCCTGAAATCAACATCCGGCAGCGCCTTGATGACCTCCCTGGGTTCCTCGTAAACCCCGGAGTTCCGGCCCAGGTCACAGGGGTCATGATAGGTCACGACACCCTCCATCGGCTTGGTGAGCTTAATTTTACCTTCTTTCACCAGTTCATTGATCAACTGGGTCGCATGCATCAATTCCACACCTTCGATATCATAGAAATGCTTCCAGGTATGATAGCACGAAGGACACGTGAAAACGACACGCTTGGCACCCACATCTTTTACCTTCTCAATATTGTGCTTCTTCAGTTCTTCCAGCTTTTCCGGCATGCCGGCCCCTATGAGCGGAAAACCGCAGCACCACTCATCGCCTCCGAGAATGGTGAAATCAACTCCAGCCTTTTTCAGTATTGTCGACATATTGGCTGGGATCTTTTGAACCATCGGGAAAAAGGACGCCACGCATCCGACAAAATAGAGTATGTCGGCTTTTTCCTTTTCAAAGTTTTCTTCCGGAAATTCCTTCACCAGTTCCAGCCACTCGTCACGGTCTTCCTGTTCGTCATCCGAAATATTATGAACGTCGGAAAGGGTGTTCACCAGCCGATCCACGATTTTTGGATAAAATCCTTCATCGACCTGGCATTCCCTGTTCTGAAAGATCAGGTCCTTTGTCTTTACGCTGGACAGGCAGGCCTCGTAACAGGCACCGCAACCGAGACAGGTGAAAATCGATCTCTCGGTGTCCTGGCTCAACGGAAGCTTGTTCTCGATCGCGAAACGGACGATTGCATTCCTTCCCCGCGACGAATAAGCCTCTTCCTTCATCACAAGATAGGTGGGGCAATGGGGCAGACAGAACCCGCACTTGTTGCACTTCGCCACTTCGTCGTACGACAGTTTTTTCAACTGAACTAGATTCATGAGAGTTTACCTCTTCTTAATTGGACAATTTTGGACAATCTATCACAGGCCTCCCACGTAACGGCCGGGACACATAGTTGCTTTGGGATCCAGCCGCTCCTTGAGCCGTCTCATGACGACGAAATCAGAACCGGCCTCTCCCCATACCGGAAGGTCCTTCTTGATGTCGGTGGGAGCACACTGCACGACCAGGTTTCCTTCCGCCCGGCGGCATAACGCCAGCAAATCTTTGACTATGCCGGCAACCTTTGAACCCGCTGAGCCTATCTCGGTTGAAACAAGGCAGATACCGCTGCCTGAATGCACGAGAAAACTGGGGGTGAAACCCTCCTTGCCAAAGCTCTCCAGGGCAGTCGAGACCAAGTTCTTCCAGGCCGCAATGGGATAGTTCAGCTTCATCGTCAAAAATCCGGCATCAGGCTCCGAACCAACGGGCATTACATCTCCAACCTTCAGCCAGAAAAGCGAATGATGATCCTCTTCAATCACGCGCTCGCCGGTCGAACCGTGCGTCTTGGCGGTTTCCCTGAACTCTTTCTTCATCCGCTCTACTGCAGGCTTGAAATGCTCCAGAGCCGCGGCGACCACAAACCCGTCCTCCTTGAGTCCAGGCAGCTCTTCCCCTTCCAGCGCACCATAGGCTGCAGCATTCATGACTTCCACTGCAGCCGGCAGCATGGTCGTATTCAATACGGAATCCGCAAAAGCCGACGCCGATTCGAAATCGGCAAATGAAAAAACCACCGTGGCCATTGATTCCGGCAGGGGAAGAAGGCGAAGAGTCATTTCGCATATAACCCCAAGGGAACCATAGGTGCCGAGCATGAATTTGGAGATGTCGTAACCGGATACGTTTTTGACGGTCTTTCCTCCTGTGCCGACCACGGAGCCGTCAGCTGCGACAAGCTTCGCCCCCAGGACCAAATCCCTGGGCAAATTGTAATACAACCTCTTCGGGCCGCTGGAGTTGGCCGCCATGACCCCGCCGATGGTCGCATTCTCGCTGAAAGGCGGATCAAGAGGGAAAAAGCATCCGCTGTGGGACCGCTCCGAGCAAATAACCTCGTCGGATTCTGTCACCAGGTCCTCCAGGGGAAGGTAACACCTGTCTTCCTGGGTAGCCAGCCGCGCCTGGATATCTCTGAACCGCACGCCGGCCTCAACCGTCAACGTAAGATTCGCGACATCCACATCACGCATATGGTTCATACGTTTGGTACATATCACAAGATCCAGCTTCTGAGGAGGATTGCCTGTGGCGATCTTGGTTCCCGCGCCCCAAGGGACCACCGCCCAGTCCTCGTTGTAGGCGATTTTCATCAACCCGGAGACCTGGTCCGTGTTATGGGGGAACGCCACCGCCTTCGGGAGCAAGCCGTCAACGCGATACCTGGAAAGAACGTTTTCCTCGGTCTTCACATGCTCCCTGCCCACACATTCGGCCAAAGCATTGATAATTTCAGTGAACTCTGCCACTTGTCAACTCCTTGTCTTCGACACTTGCCTGTGCCGTTGAAATGGTTCTCCTGTCTTGCAATTACGCAGTGCATTCAGGCTCTGGGATCATTTTTCCTTCGTTGATGATGCTGGTGGGATCCATCGCCCGCTTGATGTTGCGTTCGAATTCGAGATCACTTTCACAAAAAATAAAAGACGTCTCCTTGAGCTTCTCGAGCCCCACACCATGCTCACCACTGATCGTGCCGCCCACATCAGCACAGGCTTTCAAAATTGCGCTCGAGGCCTTATGAACCCTGGCCACCTCGTCCTGATCGCGGTCATCAAAGAGAATCAAGGGGTGGAGATTTCCGTCCCCGGCATGAAACACATTTCCGATCGGCAAATTGTATTCCTCACTGATTTCCATAACCCGGGCAAGCACTTCGGGCAGCTTTGTACGCGGTACGGTCCCGTCACAGCACATGTAGCTGGGACGTATCTGGCCAACCGAACCGAAAGCGCCTTTCCTTCCGGCCCAGAGAAGGTCGTATTCCTCCTGGTTTCTGGCCACCTTTACCTCGCGGACATTGTTCGTCTTGCAGATGTTTACTATCTGCTCCGCTTTGTCTTCCATCCCCTCCGGCATTCCGTCCAGTTCAATGATCAGCACGCATGCGGCGTCAAGCGGGTAGCCCACCTTGAGTGTGGCTTCGACCGCTCTCATCATGGTGTTGTCCATCATCTCGAGGGAGGCCGGGATGATGCCCTCGGCGATGATGGCCGAAACCGTGTTGGCCCCGTCCTGAATGGAATTGAAAACCGCCAGCATCGTCTTGACCGCCTCGGGTTTTCTCATTAGCCTGAGGGTAACTTTCGTCACCATGCCGAGAGTGCCCTCGCTTCCCACCATCAGGCCAACCAAATCGAATCCCGGGCTGTCCTGGGCCTTACCGCCCATCTCCACCACCGTACCGTCATCCAGGACAACCTCCAGGGCCTTGACGTGGTTTGTCGTTGTCCCGTATTTCAGGCATTTGGGACCCCCGGAATTTTCAGAAACATTTCCGCCGATCGTGGAAACCTTTTGGCTTGCAGGATCCGGCTGATACATGTAGCCGAGCGCGGCCATCTGGTTTTGCAGGTCCAGGGTGAAAATGCCAGGTTCCACGGTCACTGTGAGGTTTGGCAGATCGACTTCCAGGATTTTGTTCATGCGGGAAAAATGTATCACCACCCCACCCTTGGTGGGGATGGTACCCCCGGTCAAATTGGTGCCCGAGCCGCGCCCCAGTACGGGCACTTTTTCCTCGTAACACAGGGCCATGATTTTGCTCACCTCTTCTGTAGAGCGCGGGAGCACGACAACATCAGGCGTCCCCCTGTCCATAGAGGCGTCATAGCTGTACAGCTTTAGATCCATCTCCGTTGTCAGAACGAATTGCGGATCAACGATTTCCTTCAAACGGGCGATCAATTCCTGTTTTTCCATACGAATTCCTCGCAAACACATAAATAAAAGGAGGCATGAAGACCAGGATCTTCTCTGCCTCCTCCGTTTATAAACTGAGGCGGGCGGCATCGCAAAGCCGCCCTTTCAATGAGGCTGGATAGACCCGGTTACTTCTTGGCTTTAGCCTCCGCAGCCCTTATTTCTTCAATTGTCCGAATGATCTGCAGCGCATTTTCATAAACCGGAGTGTCCACCATTTTTCCTTTGTAGGAAACTGCAGCAGCACCCTTCGCGATTCCTTCTTCCTCGAAAACCTTCTTTACTCCCTCCGCCCATTCAACGTCAGCCTCGGAAGGAGTGTAAATCTCGTGAGAAGGCTCTATCTGGCTCGGGTGAATCAGCATCCTGCCTTCATAACCCATTTGGCGGCCTTCTTTGGTGCTCTTGTCGAAAGCCTCTTTGTCTGTGAAATTTACAAAGGGACAGTCGATCGCCACGCATCCGGCCGCTCTGGCCGCAACCGGCACACGGTAGCGCCCGTAGAGCTGCTCTACGCCTTCATCGGTCAATGTCACCCGCATATCCTTGGTGTAATCCACAGCGCCGAAGATCAAGGAGTTGCACCTCGGGCTGGCAGCAGCGCACTGATAGGCATGCTCCATCCCCAGGGCCGTCTCGATAAGCATCTGGATCTTGACCGTGCCCACGGGAATATCTCTTCGTCTTTCAAGCTCTTCGAGCTTCCAATCGAGCCGCTTGATATGATCCGGCACACCTGTTTTCGCCAGGCATACTCCGTCCAGACCCGGCCATACTATTGCCTCGAGGTCGTCGTTGGTCATCAAGGTTTCCCAATTGTTTATCCTTACGTAAAAATTGGGTGCGATCTGGTTCGCCCTGCCTCCTTTCAGATATTCCGCAATCGCCTCCCTGCCTTTGGGTTTCTCGGCGGGCGGCACTGAATCCTCCAGATCCAGTGTCAACACGTCGCAGAGGATGCTGGGAGCCTTGCCCACCATTTTGGGATTGTTGCTGGGTACATAAAAAACCGATCTCATTACAGTCATGACAAAATCCTCCTTACAGATTCAGTAATTTTTTTATTGCAGGCGCGATTTGCTCGGGACTGTCAACAACTGTTGCTCCTGCTCCACGCAACGCTTCGATCTTTCCCTTCGCCGTGCCCTTGTTACCCTCAACGATGCTGCTGGCGTGTGAAAAGCGCATCCCCTCGGGTGCCCAGGCCCCGGCGATAAACGCTACCAAAGGCTTGGTAAACTCCTTGGTCTCGACCACTTCGGCTGCTTCCTCTTCCAGGGTTCCGCCGATTTCACCGAATATCGCCACCGCCTTGGTCTGTTCATCTTTTTCGAACAGCCGGAGCACTTCGGCCATGGAAATGCCAAGCACCGGTTCCGTTCCGATATGAAGAGCGGTGCTGATACCCAGCCCCGCCACCTTGAGCGCCCAGGGCACAGTGCCGGACTGTCCGCCGCTCCGGGAGATGACACCCATCGGTCCCGGTTCGAACAGCATATTGGCCCAGTCCACGCTTCCGCCCAGCCAGCCCATTGCAGCTCTTCCCGGGCTTATCAATCCCAGGCTCCCTGGTCCCAGGAGCTTGACATCGTTTGCCAGCGCGTAGTTGACCATTGAGATGACGTCGTGCACCGGAATCCGTTCAACCGGTGATACAACGAACTTGACGCCTCCGTCTATCGCCTCGTAGACAGCGTTTTTCAGCGCTGGGCCGGGAATGAACGTCACTGTGGCATCCACCTCTCCTACATTTCTGATAGCCTCTTTGACGGTGTCGAACACCGGAATGCCGAGGTGCTCCTGGCCGCCGCGCCCGGGAGTGACCCCGGCCACCACTTTGGTGCCGTATCCTTTCATGAATTCAGTTCGAAGGGAGCCTTCCCTCCCGGTCATACCCTGAACGATCACTCTGGTATTTTCATCCAACAATATCGACATAATATCCCCCGTTATTCTGTGCCGTACTTCTTTCTGTAGGCGTCCAGTCCTTCGATCGGGACTTCGATGGTAATCGCCGACTTGCCCCTGAACCAGCACTCATATTCACAGGCCAGACACTCCGTGCCTTTGCGGGCCAACTCTTCAGGGCTGCCTTCGACTGCAGGCTTCCCATTCTTCAATACCAGAATGCCCCGGCTGTATGTCTTGCACGCGTCGATACACGCTTTCGACTCGCAGCTTTCACATTTGCTGTCATCGATGATGACCTTTATGGTTCTTTCGTTGAATTCCAGCATCGGATTACCCCCTTATTCAACTCCTCGTTCTTTTCTGTACTCATCGACAAGCGCCTTCATCCTGCCGCCGATAAAGGAAGCATCATACACATACTCCCGGTCATATATTTCGACCCTGGCGTTGAGATCTCCCAAGCCTTCCTTCAATATTTCCTGCGATTCCTTTTCCTTATTTCCACAGA
>CAYXDR010000081.1:0-9884 GCA_964463515.1 uncultured Desulfobacteraceae bacterium
GGTGGTGCTGGGATCGAACCAGCGACCCTCGGCTTGTAAGGCCGATGCTCTCCCGCTGAGCTACCCGCCTGAGTTCTTCGATTTCAACCAATTACCTTGTTTACGGTGCACACCAAATCTATGGTCTCGGCCATTGATATAACGAGCGATCCTTCACATTACAAGCAGCAAGAAGAGAGGATCGCCAGGCGCAATGTTTATCCGTCCACCATTGTTCCTGCACTTACTCGGGATTAAATATACGATTCCGTTCGCTCTGTCAACGTTTTTCAAGGCAAGTCCGGATATTTTGAATTTTCGCCATCCAGTCTGCAGGTGAAAGTCACAAACACCTTCAAATTCAGCGTTTGCAAAACTTCAAGTGCCCTGCTCTGTTGCTTTTTCAATCTTTTCGGCGCGCTCCTGGCATTCCCGACATCTGACAGCGTAGGGCATGATCTCAAGACGACCGGTCGGTATGAATCGACCGCAATCCTGGCAGTACCCGTATTTACCTTCCTCTATTCTTTGCAATGCGTTTTCGATCGCCTGAAGTTCCCTGTGTTTCACTTCTATCAATGAAAAGACAGTGCTCTGTCGCAATTCAGAGAGAGCCACGTCTCCTTCGTCTCTGATCGTTTGAATCAAATCATTGTGTTCATGCCTTACAGTCCTTTCAAGGATTTCCAGGATCTCGCTCCAGAGCGTGTTTTTTTTCTCCAGGAAATTTTCTCTCAGCTGTTCAATATCCTCCCGACGAAAATTTTTAGTCTGCTTTTTCACCGTTTGCATAAGCACATCCCCCTTTCGGCACAGCTGGTCAATCCAACATCCCAAATCTTTAGCCAGACTGTTGACCGAACTGCATATCCGTGGCAACACATTGATTTAGCTATGAAACAATCAAAGAAAAAATAGTGACTCGGCCGAGGTTGTCAAGGCATCCCAAATCTGTTGCTCTGCTCAATAAATTTCCCCTCGAAAAACAGCCGATGAGTATTTCCGCCAGAGTTCCAGAAATATGAAGAACAGTTCCAGGCCGGGGATTTCTATGCTTTTATTAACGTTGACTTGAACGCCGAATGATGCATAATTAGCCGCATCAAACATATGCTTTCAGCCCGGCGCAATAATCGATGAACAAAAATGAAATTCAACTTATTCGATTCCACCTAAGAAGCGATTAATACAGTGATGAGGCATGTCCGGGAAGCCAAGCTTTCCGCAACAGTGTCCATCGGAAGTGTATGCTGAAACGAATGGGAAAAATTATCTTTTCCTCCGGTTCGCTCACAGCGGGCGGGTTTCTCAAGGATTTTTAACAGGTAAATTGTCAACCCCAATAGAAATGGAGTGCAAGATGGAGTGTTTGAGTGACAAAATCGATCAGGTAGTGACAATAAAAGTAACCGGGCGCATGGACGCGGTGACCGCTCCTGAATTTGAACAGGAATGCGATCGGTGGATCGACCAGGGAAGCAATGACCTGGTAGTCGACCTCAGCGGACTGGAGTATATAAGCAGCGCCGGCCTCCGGGTCATACTGGGCGTTGGTAAGAAAGTCAAATCCAACCAAGGCAGCTTGATTTTCGGGGGCATGAGCGGAATGGTTAAAGAAGTTTTTGAAATTTCCGGTTTTTCCTCGATTTTTCCTGTACATGACAGCCTGGAGTCGGCTCTTGCAGCGAAGTGACGCATCGGTTCTGGACCGACTCAGCCTGCCTGCGGCCCAAGAGTATCTTGAGCAGTTCAGGGAATTCGTCCTTGGCCGGGCCGGGGGGCTGCCGCCGGAGACGATCCTGAAAATCGATCTTGTGGTGGAAGAGCTTCTCCTCAACGTTTTCAACTATGCCTATGGACCGGAGGGAACCGGAACGGTGGAGGTGGAATGCGGGATCGTCGATGGGCGGCAATTCGTGTTAAGAGTGCGGGACAGAGGAAAAGCCTTCAACCCTCTTGCTCAACCTCCACCGGACGTTGCTGCGGATATCGATCACAGACAGAGAGGCGGCTTGGGCATTTTACTTGTGCAGGAAATGAGCATGTCGCAGTATTACCGCCGGGAAGACGACGGCAACGTCCTCGAAGTCGTTTTCAATGCGGCCTGACAACACCAAACAGCGTGTGAGGAAAGCAATGGACGGCTCCGTGCTCCAGGAAATATCCGATGATCTCCGCTCTTCCCGCCTTCTACCCGGCATCAGCATAGGAGTTGTCGTAAGCCTGGTTCTGATCGTCATCGAGGTCTCGTTCGCAACGATGATTTTTTCCGGTCCTCTCGAAATTTATGTCGGGAAAGGCATCGGTATGGCGCTTGCCGGCACAACGCTTTTCGTAATTTTCACATCAATTTTCAGCAGTATAAAATCGGTTGTCGCCATACCCCAGGACGCTCCTGTGGCGCTGTTTTCCGGTGTAGCGGCTTCCATAGCCGCGATGATGGGCGGGGCCGGACAACAAGGTGTCTTTATAACCATCACCGCGGCTTTGATGGTTTCCTGCCTTTTCACAGGCGTCTTTTTCATCAGTATGGGACGCTTCCGGCTGGCTGAATTTTTCCGCTTCATGCCCTATCCCGTGGTAAGCGGTTTTCTTGCAGGCACAGGCTGGCTCTTGACGAAAGGAAGCCTGGAAGTAATGACTGCCAGCGCTCTTACTTTCGGTTCGCTTCATAATATGTTCTCATCGGGATCACTCGTTCTTTGGCTGCCCGGTGTGGTTTACGCGATCACGCTTTTTCTGTTACTGCGCCGGCATTCCCACTACCTTATACTTCCAGTCTCTCTAGTGTTTTCCGTGCTTCTATACCACGTGGTTCTTCGCATCGCTGGCATATCAATACCCGACGCCAGGGAGTCGGGATTTATTTTCGAATCATTCGCAGCTGGTCCTCTTTGGCCCAGCTTCGGACTAAAAGATCTGATCCATGTGGAGTGGCAGCCTATTTTCAAACAGCTCGCCGCGATAGCAGTTATCCCTTTTATATCCGTGCTTGGCCTCCTGCTGAACACAGGGGGAATCGAACTTGCCGGCAGGCGGGAAATCGACATGAACAGGGAACTGGTAGTCAACGGTGCTTCCAACCTGCTTAGCGGCATGACCGGAGCGCATCCAGGCTACTCTTCGATCAGCCTCTCTGTCCTTGGTTTAAAGGTCGGCGCCGACACACGAATTGTCGGGCTCACAGCTACCATGGTTCTCGGCGCAACGGTGCTGTTCGGGGGCCGTCTGCTGGTTTTTTTTCCCAAGGCTGTTCTCGGCGGTTTTCTCCTGCTGCTGGGGCTTTTCTTTCTTTATGACTGGCTGGTTGAAACAATTAAGAAAATGCCTCGAAGCGACTATATGCTGGTGGTGGCCGTGTTTCTGGTAATATGTATTTTCGGCTATCTTCAGGGTGTGCTTTTCGGCCTGCTTACCACCATAATCCTTTTCGTGGTCAGAATCAGCCGTGTTCCCCTGCTGCGAAACATCCAATCCGGATCAGCACTACGAAGCAGAAAGGGCAGGTCTCTGCCTCATCAGCGGCTGCTCGCAATCCATGGAAAACGGACCGCGGTCTATGAACTGGAAGGGTATATCTTTTTCGGATCCGTCACACGATTGATCGATGATATATCTTCAGCCGTAAGAAAGCAGTCACCCGTGCCATTAGAAACGATAATTCTTGACTTTCGAAAGGTGAATGGCTTCGATATTTCTTCAGTCAATAACTTTGTGCGGTTAATCAACAGGTTCCGAGCCACCGGCTTGTTATTTGCTTTCGCACAGGCACCGCAGGGGTTCAGGAATCTGCTTACCCAAAATTTAGATGAAGAAACAGGGGGTTCTCTCCACTTTTTCTCCGACCTGGAAGATGCTCTTCAATGGGCCGAGGACCGGCTCCTCTCCCGAGAGCAGCTGTTGCTCCGCTCTGCCTCTCAATCAGGTAAAACGGCCCGGGAAAATTTGTTCGAAAGTGTGTCGGACGAGTTGATCCTCAAGCTGGAGCGCCAGGCGCATATCGAAGAACTTATTGAAAAACTGGACGAATATCTGACTCACGCGTCTTACCGAAGCCGGGAAGCTGTCCTTTCCAAAGGCAATAAGGCCCAAGGCCTGTACATGATACAAAGCGGAGTGGTGGGAGAGACAGCCGTGGAAGACACAGGGCGGAGCATTTTGCTCGGAGACCTGGGGCCCGGGAGCATATTCTGTGAGCTGGGAGCTTATAAAACCTTCTGCTCCAGTCTAACTTATACAGCCAAGTCAGATGTAATTATCCGGATTCTCAGCCCTGAAGCTCTGAATCGGTTGGAAACACAAAACCCGTCCCTGGCTCTTGAAATCTATCGCGTCGTGATACAAGAATTCCAGGGACGGGTTATTTAGAGCAATTATTCTGACCGCAATACGCTTCAGAATTCCACTGGATTCAAGGCAAAAGAATGATCTTGGCCGCAGAAATACGCCCGTTGGCAAGATCATCGAAAGCCCTTGCTCCTTCCGACAGTGGCATGGTTTTCACCCATTCAAGCCCGCCGAACATACCGTCTGCGAGACACTGGGCCGTGGCACGGAAATCTTCTCTGGTGTAGGTGTAAAGTCCAATCAAGGATATCTCCTGCAGGGTGATTTTTCGGATGTCCAGGCCTTCCTTCGAATCCATGAGGCCGATGTGCATGAAAATTCCCCCTGCCTTAACAGCTTTGGAGAGAAGCGCCCTGGTCACCCCTCCGCCTACGGCGTCCACTACAAGATCGAAAGAATTTTGTTCAATTTCTTGACCAGCCAATGGATCATAAACGGCACACCCCGTATGATGTTCCACTGTTTCCCGCCTCAGTTCATTAGTTTCGGAAACGGTTATACGCCTGCACCCGTAATTTTTAAGGAGCAGGGCTGTGAGCATTCCAATGGCACCTCCCCCCGCAATCAGGGTGTTGAGTTCGGCAAGAGGTCTCGGGGACTGCTTCCGGGCCATATTCAGGGTGTGAACGGCGCAGGCCGCAGGTTCAGTGAGCGCGGCGTGGACGATGTCCAGGTTTTTGGGTAAAGGGACAAGATTTCGCTCCGGAATTTTCAAATATCCTGAATAAGCCCCTGCCAGGCGCATTCCGATTAACTCGCGGGACAGGCATAAATTCGTGCGCCCGCTTTCGCAGAATTCGCAGTTCCCGCACGTGATGAGCGGATTTATAACCACACGTTCCCCTTCCCTTTCTCCGGACGCCACCGTTCCTGAAACCTCGTGCCCTAAAATCAACGGCGGCACCCTTCTGGGATCGTGCCCGTGATAGGCATGCATGTCCGAACCGCATACCCCGCTTGCACTCACTTTCACAAGAATTTCGCCCTTTCCCGGCACCGGATCCGGCTCATCGCGGTAAATAACCTCATCCGGCTTTGTATAGACAAGTGCTTTCATCCGGATCTGTTCCTTTCTTTCTAAAGTGTAACCCCTATTTTGCAGTCCAACCGCCGTCAAGAAAAATAAGTTGTCCGGTGATATAATCTGAAGCCCGGGAGGCAAGAAAAACCGTGAGACCGGCAAGATCGGATATTTCACCGTTTCTTCCGATGATAGTCTGCCTTGCCAGGGCATTTATGACCTTTTCGTCTTCATAAAGGGGCGCGGTGAGCCCTGTCCTGAAAAATCCCGGGCCTATCGCGTTACAGGTAATGCCGCTGCCGTCTTTAGACCAAGCTTCGGCCATCGCCCGCGTCAGCTGCATGATCCCCCCCTTGGAAGCACCGTAAGGGGCGCTGTTGGGAAAGGCACGGACCGACTGAAGAGAACCTATATTGATAATTTTTCCCCAACCCTTTTCCATCATATCGGGGACAAGAAGGCGCGCGAGAAAAAACGGTGCGGATAAATTAATCGCAAGGGTTTTGTTCCATGTCTCCGGACTCACCTTATCCCATGCTTCCCTCAGGTTAACCCCCGCCGCATTGACCAAAATATCCGGAGAACCGAAAAAACTCTTCGCCCGGTTGACCATGTCCGGCAGCTCTTCCAATTTGCTGACATCACAGGTTACATAGGCGCCTTTTCCTTCATGATTTTCAATATCCAAAACCGCTTCCTTCAGGCTTTCTTCCTCTTTGGGAAGAGCAGCATAAACAATAGAAGCGCCGGCCTCCGCAAGATGGGCCCCCATCCCCCGGCCGATTCCTGAACTTCCACCCGTGACCAGCGCGATTTTGCCTTCCAGACCGAACAAATCATTTATCATGCTCATTGCTTCAAAACCCCCTTGTCGAATTGTTCGCCTGAAAAATATTTATCCAGACGTGCATCACAGCTCCGTGCGTGTGCTTCCATCCCCTCGAGACGGCTGATTCGGGCCGAAACTGCACCAATCTGTCGGTTCGCCTCCCTGGTGAGCCGCTGCCATGTAACGGTCTTGATAAACTTGCCGGCGCTCAAACCACCGCTGTAACGTGCGGCTTTCTTGGTAGGCAGAATGTGGTTCGGCCCGGAAGTCTTGTCCCCGTAGGCAACAGTGGTTTCTTCACCGAGAAAAAGAGACCCGTAATTGGTCAAGTTCGCCAGCCACCAATCCAGGTCCTGAGCATGAACTTCCAGGTGTTCGGGAGCAAAGCGGTCGCTTACCTCAACTGCTTCCTCCCTGGTATCTACAAGCACAATTTCTCCGTAATTCCCCCAGGAGGATTCGGTTACGGTGGGGTCAGGCAAGGAAGCGGCAAGTTCAGGCACCCTTTTATTCACGTAGTCTGCGACTTTTCTTGAAAGTGTTACCAGGATTGCGGGGGAGTCGTATCCATGTTCAGCCTGCCCGACAAGATCCACCGCCACAATTTCAGGATCCGCTGTTTCATCTGCAATAACGAGAATTTCCGACGGACCGGCGAATACGTCAATTCCCACTTGGCCATAAAGAATGCGCTTTGCCTCTGCAACAAACCTGTTACCCGGCCCCACGAGAATATCCGCGGGTTTTCCCGTGAAAAGCCCGTAGGCCAAGGCAGCAATTCCCTGAACACCACCAAGGGTCATAATCACGTCTGGCTTGCATACGCTCATTGCGTAAAGAATGGAAGGATGGACCCCCCCCCCGTGATGGGGGGGGGAACAGGCGGCCACGAAAGGGACTCCCGCAGCACGGGCCGTGGCCAGACTCATAATAGCGGAGGCGGCGTGGGCAAAACGGCCTCCCGGAACATAGCATCCGGCTACATTTACAGGTATCAAACGCTGTCCCGCTGTCACACCCGGATACAGCTCGGTCTGGAATTCCAGCATGCTTTCCCTTTGTTTCACTGCAAAATTATACACTTGATCATGGGCGAACCGTATATCCTCTTTCGTTCGTTCGTCCAGGGATGAAGCAGCCTGTTCGATTTCATCCTGACTGACAACGATGTCACCTTCCCATCCGTCAAGCCGGGCAGAGTATTCCCGAACAGTATCCTCGCCGCCCTCCCTGATTTTTTCGAGCATATCCAAGACGATTTTTCTGGTTTTTCCTTCATCGGTTTCAGATGTCTTGATAGCTTTTTTAAGATATTGAATCGCCATGAGCATTCCTCCTCTTAATTAAATGTGTGTTAAAATTCTTACACTTTTTTGTTTCTTGTATTTTAGATTTGAATGGCGGTCTCACTTGTGGTTTTTTTACGAGGCCATCACTTTTTACCGAAACAAAATGAAACCGGTTGCATTCATCGGTAACCGAGTATCAAATTTTTGTCAAGAAAAATTCGATCATAAATTTGAGGCGAATGATTGACCCTTATCGTGAGTCAAGCACCCTGCCTTAATAATACTTTAAATACAAATACTTAAAACATGGGACTGTTTTTCGGTTATAGCATTTACATTGGATATAGCGAAATAACCAACCGAAAAAATTTGCTTGACAAATAATATTTCTTTTGATGAAAATGAAACCGGTCTCAAAAGCAGCGTGTTTTGAAATCAATCTTCAAATAAGACTTCATCATGGACGGAGAAATCATGAGGTTCACCGTCGCTGTCACTGGGTTCACCAAAAGTTCTATCCCTGGTCGTCCCGCTTTCCTACGGGCGGCACGCTATCAATGTTATCGTAACGCAATATTTTTCAAGCTTAACGGATGCTCTCAGATGAACTCATTCAATCCATTTTTTCCTTTAAATTTTCTCTCCTTTCTATTCTCTGAAGGCTGCAACACCGAACAGCGTATTTTAGCTTTGAGCCGCCAGGCCTGTTTTGCATCTACATATGGAAATGGAAAAGGTTGTACTTACCTCGAGCCATTTGGTTTCCTTAAAGAAAATCACCAACACCTTCCACCCGACCTGGGTGTCGGCCTATTCGGAAAAAGGAGTTTATATGCCTGACCACCAAGGGGGAAAATCCGCACCGAAAGCAGGCAAAGGTTTGTTGCGCCTTTCACTGGGGCTTTTTGGTATCTTTTTTGCCAACGTGATAGGGGGCAAATGCAATATGGCGTTTCAATGGAAATTGCCGCACTGGGATGGCCTGGCAGAATTTCTGCTTCTCGCAGCGGCCACCACCATGCTGATTGGTGCGGCGTTAAAGCGTGAAGAAGCCGAATCAAAGAACCAAAACTTAAACCAAAAGGAGGCTGGAAATGAGTGACTCGAAAAAGGAAAACAGGGAGCTGAAGTCCATTGAAAGGCGTCGCTTCATGGAAACAACCGCCAAGTTCGGTTTTACTGCAGCGACAGTGGCGCTGTTCAGCGGCGTGATTCATTCCCCTGAGGCTACCGCGCAGGTCGCCAAAGAAGAAAAGAAGAGGCAGAAAGCGGCCAAGCATACAATGAACCTCGCCACTGCATATATCATTGGTGCATCCAGGAGCTATCCCATTATGCAGTTGGATATGAAGGAAAACGTCCAGAACACCAGCAATGGGGAAATATACGTGAAGCTGGCACCCGGAGGCCAGCTGGGCGCAGGCAGCGCCCTCGCACAAAAAGTTCAATCAAACACCATTCAGGCGGCCCAGCATTCTGTTTCCAATTTCGCACCTTTCGCACCCGTTGTAGATCTTCTGAACATTCCTTACTGGTGTGGCGAAAACCAACGTTTCATCAACCTCGTCACTTCCGAGGCATGGAGGAACGAGGTAAACCCGAAAGTGGCTGAAAAAGGATTCAAAATACTGTGGTATGTTTGCATTGATCCTCGTGTGGTAGCCATCCGGAAAGGAATAAAGGGCCCCATCAAGACCCCTGAGCAAATGAAGGGAATAAAATTCAGGGTGCCGGGCTCAAAAATTCTGGCTCAGTTCTATCATTTGCTGGGTGCAAATCCGACCCCTGTAGCATGGGGGGAAACGAGCAGTGCCATCAAGCAAGGGGTTGCCGATGCCCTTGATCCTGCAGTGGAAGCACTTTATGTATTCGGTTTCAAGGATACTCTCAGCTGGGTCACCTTTAACGGCGCGGTACAGGACTCCCAGGTTTATTCCTGCAATCTCGAGTGGTTCAACAGCCTTCCCAAGAAATTACAAGAAGCGATTGAATTCGCAAGCGAAATCACCGCGCGCCAGAACCTTGCCAAGGTTCCTGCCGCACGCGCCTATGCAATGGCGGAACTGAGCAAAGCCGGCGTACAGTTCTACGTTCCTACGGATGAAGAAAAGCAGCTATGGGTAGATGCCGCTGGCGCACAACTGCCTGAATGGGATGAATTCAAAAAGGAGCTGGCAGGTGATATGAAGACATTTGACAAGCTTCAAGAGGCAGCCAACACCCCGGGGCAGTATTACGTTCACGATGTATAAGATGTAAAAAATTGCTCAAATGTATCCTGGAGGCTGAAAATCGACCTCCAGGATGCTCACCCTCTCCCCGGGAAGGAACCAATACTGATGAAGAATAATAAATTTCTTTCCAAAGTGAATGATCATGGAGAAAGGTGGCTGCTCCTGCCCCTTTATGCCATGATTGT
>CAYXDR010000082.1:0-9857 GCA_964463515.1 uncultured Desulfobacteraceae bacterium
CGATAAGCCGGGATGGTACTTTTTACGATCTCATCACACTTGAGAAATTGGTAAAAGGACTCTGGAGACCGGCCATGAAAGCAGATGGTTTGGACCCCGGGCGGGTGGAAATTCAGATTCGCGGCAACCACCGCAGTTCGATGTCCCACCGCCCCTTACAAGCCCCGTTAAAGGTGCTGCTGGTGGATGACGAAAGGGAATTCGTGCAGACCCTCTCTGAAAGGCTCCAGATGCGGGATATGGACTCCAGTGTTGTTTACGACGGGGAAAGCGCAATGGAGGTGGTTCAAAAAAACACTCCCGACGTGATGGTTCTCGATCTGAAAATGCCGGGCCTTGACGGCGCCGAGGTGCTCAAATGGGTGAAATCCGAAAATCCAAGAATCGAGGTGGTAATTTTAACCGGCCACGGCAGCGCCGCAGACAGGGATATATGCATGGAGTTGGGAGCTTTCGCGTATCTCGAAAAACCTGTCGATATAGAAACCCTCAGTGAAACCCTCATAAGAGCGAACGCACAGGTGAGCCACAGTAAGATCGGGTTATAAATGGCATTCAAATTCAAACTAAAACCTAAATTTTGGGATTATCGCGACGTGGCGGCCGGCCCGTACAAAAATTTGTTCAACCTGCGCCGGATCTGGTACCTCAGCGTTCTGCTGACCGCGGGGGCGGCCCTGGCACCGGTTTTTTTCCTGGCGGCGATCGACTACCAAGTCACCCAGAAAGCGATAGAATCCGAAAACATGCTGCGCCTTTCCAGCCTGGTTTCAAACGCACGGCGAACACTTTCCTTTTTTCTCGTTGAACGCCGCTCTGCCCTGGAGTTTCTCGCCCGCGACAATTCGTTCGAATCATTGAGTGATAAGGAAAACCTGTCCAATATTTTAAGAAATCTTCAAAAAAGCTTCGGTGGATTCACCGATCTCGGCCTTATCGATGCATCCGGCAGGCAGGTCAATTACATAGGGCCCTACGATCTTGCCAGCGCCGACTACAGAGGGCAAAAATGGTTCGAAGAAGTTAAGGCACGTGGAAGCCACACAAGCGATGTCTTCCTGGGCCTCCGCCAAAGCCCCCACATGGTACTGGCCGTGTACCAAGACACAGGGGGTGAGCAAAGTTTCATCCTGCGGGCGACAATCGAGGCTGAAAGCATACACCAAAAGCTTGTGCACATGGAGACAGGCCCGGTTTCGGATTTTTTCGTTGTCAATCAAAAGGGCGTTCTGCAGACCCGGTCACGATTTTTCGGCCCAGTCCTTGAAACGATGGACCTGCCGGTGCCAGAGCACACAGATACGACACAAATTTTTGAAACCCGAGGCCGAAAAGGAGAAACTCTTTTTGTCGGCTATGCATACATAGAAGAAACGCCTTTTATTTTGATGGCAGTCAAAAACAAGGAAGAAATGATGCGGCCCTGGTTCAAGGCCCGAGCCCAGATAACCACGTACCTGCTGGTAAGTGTTGCAGTTATACTCCTAGTGGTTCTGGCGGTTGCGACTTATCTCGTCAGCAGGATTCACGCTGCGGATCAGAAGCGGGTGGCCGCTCTCCACCAAGTTGAATATACGAATAAGTTAGCATCCATCGGCCGCCTCGCGGCAGGGGTAGCCCATGAAATAAACAACCCGCTTGCAATAATAAACGAAAAAGCCGGGCTTATCTCCGATCTACTCAGCCCCGAGCCCGAAAGCCGGCTAAGAACCAAATTGATGCAACAGACAGAAGTCATATCTGCTTCCGTCAAACGATGCGCAGCAATAACCAGACGGCTTCTGGGTTTCGCACGCCACATGGATGTGAGCATAGAAGAGGTTAATCTCAAGGAAATCATAGAAAGCGTTTTATCATTTCTAAAAAATGAAGCACAGCACAGGGCTATTGAAATAAACATTAATTTTCCTGATGATCTACCAGCCTTTAAAAGCGATAGGGGGAAATTACAACAAATTTTCTTAAACTTAATAAACAATGCTTTCTCGGCACTCGAAAATGGGGGCAATGTTACCCTGGAGGCCAGCATCATATCGAATGATTCAATCAAGGTTTCGGTAATCGACGACGGTTGCGGGATTCCCCCGGAAGATCTCAAACGCGTGTTCGAGCCTTTCTTTTCGACCAGGACGAAGAAGGGCGGCACAGGCCTGGGTCTATCGATAACCTACGGGCTTATCCAGGAAATAGGCGGTTCCATAAATGTGGAAAGCGAGGTGGACAAGGGAACGCGCTTCGATATAGTTTTGCCGTTAAAACCGGAGACAAAAGATGACACCCATTAAGGTATTATTGGTCGACGACGAAGAAGAGCTTGCGGAAACACTGGCTGAAAGACTCATGATAAGAGGCTTTTCGGTTGATTGGGCGGTTACTGCAGACTCGGCTTTGAAGCTTTTCAAGGACAAAAATTATGACGTGGCAGTTCTTGATGTAAAACTGCCGGGCCTGAGCGGCGTGGACCTGAAAGAACACATGGCCGAAATAGACCCTGCCTTGAAATTCATATTCATGACCGGCCATGGTTCCCAGGAAGATTTCAAAGCAGGTTCCGCCGCCGCGGGCGAGTCCAACTATCTGTGGAAGCCGGTGGATATAGATGCCCTTGCTGAAAAAATCAACCTCGTGGCGGAGGAAAGCAATTGATTTTACAAGGGGGTCCAATGGGTGATTTTCCGCAACCAGCCGGCTGGGGCGTACTCAAGTTCTTCGGCCGTATGTTCGCTTCCATCTCGCACGAACTCAAGAATTCGTTGAGTATAGTCAATGAAAACGCCGGGCTGATGGAAGACCTTGCACGCTTGAGCGAAAAAGGCGGGAACCTTGATGTCGAAAGGGTCAAAGCCCTATCCGTCTCTATTGGGCGCCAAGTCAAAAGGACCGATCAAATAATCCGGAACATGAACAAATTCGCCCATTCGGTGGACATGGAAATCAAAACGGTGGACGTCCAGGAATACCTGGAATTGACTGCCGCAGTTTCGGCCCGTTTGCTTGCAGCACGAGATATAACCTTTGAGTTGGCTCCGCCCCGGCATCGGGCCAATATAACCACTTCTCCGGTCTTCCTTCTCTATCTGTTCTGGCATTTGATCGATTGCTGCTCCAGATGGACACAAAAAGGCGAGACCCTACGAACCGAGCTGGACAGCGGCGGGAACCTGGTCACAGTGCAATTCAAAGGTTGCATGGCTGCAGACCCGGATTTCAAAGCCGAAGTGGAAGGAGGAGACTTGGACGCTCTTCTGTCCATGTTGGGGTGCTCACTTGAATTTTTCGCGACGGAGCGCACGTTGCGCCTGTCCTTTCTTACAAATTTTGTCAAGGACGGCTGATTTTCAGCTTAAAACGATATTTACCTGAACATAAGGAGTCTAAAATGAGTGCAAAGGTGCTTCTAGTTGATGATGAAGAAGAATTTCTGGACATACTCGGAGAACGCATGAAAATCCGGGGAATGGAGGTCCAGACATCTTCTTCCGCGCTTGCGGCCCTGGACATCCTGGACGAAGAGAGCTTCGATGTCATCATACTGGACTTGATGATGCCCGAAATGGACGGCCTGGAAGCATTGAAACGAATAAAGAAGAACCGCCCGGAACTTCAGGTCATCCTGCTCACTGGCCATGGGAGCATCGAAAAGGGTGTCGAAGCGATGCGCCTGGGGGCGATGGATTTCGTGGAAAAACCTGCTGACCTGGAAACGCTGTCCGCTAAAATAGAAAAGGCACGCGCACGAAAAATGATTCTTGTTGAACGTAAGGTAGAAGAAGAAATCCGCCGCATCCTCATTCGCAAAAGCTGGTAGCCACCCCCGCCCGAAGAATGCTGTCCTGAAACACGTGCTCAGGGCCGCCCGCGTGTATTTCCCTTTGTAATGCAATGCCCGGATACGGGCATCTTCTTTTTACCACCGGGTTCTCAAGGCTGGAGGAAAAATCTATGAACGAAAAGGAAGCAGGCATAATCCAGCCTAGAAAAAACAGGAGCGACCCCGTGGCCTCACCCGATGCGGTTATGGTAATGGTCCGCTCGCAGCTTAACAGGATAACCGGAAAATTCGGCGCCCGGAAGCAGGCATTCAGCGAAGCTCATCTATATGATTTTTTCCAAGCCGCACCGGATTCGTGCAGCACAGTGACAATCTGCGGGCCTTTTTTCGGCGCTCCTCACGCGGTTATGGGTCTTGAAAAAATCATCGCCCTTGGTGCGGAGAGGATCTGGGTTCTCGGATGGTGTGGAGCACTCGATCCCCGCCTTTCAATAGGCGACATTGTCATACCGACCAAAGCCTTTCCGGAAGAAGGTACATCCAGCCTTTACACAAACAGGCTCCTCCAGCCGGCCGCCGATGCTTCCCTGCTTTCAATGATCGAGGCCGCAGTCCAAGAAAAGCACCTGCAGGCAGCCAGGGGCCCCATATGGACCACGGATGCCCTTTACCGTGAAACACCCTCCAAAGTCCGTGCATACCGAACACTGGGAGCACTGGCCGTTGAAATGGAGCTTTCCGCCTTGATGAGCGCAGCGATGTTCAGATCTGTTGCGCTGGCCGCCTTGCTTGTGGTATCAGATAAACTTTCCCCTGAAGGATGGCGGCCCGGGTTTTCGGACCGTCGACTGGCTGAAGGCAGCCAATGCGCAGCTTCGGTAATCATGGAGCTTGCCGCCAAAGCCGGGTCTCGTTGATATAAAAGGAGAACGATCTTCAATGGCGGAACCGCGCCAGGAAATAGAAAGCCTTCGGGAGCAGATTCGTTATCATAACATGCGTTATTACACGATGGATGCTCCGGAGATTTCTGATGCCCAATATGACAGCCTGTTCCGGCGGCTTCAGCAACTGGAAGAAGCTCATCCGGACCTGGTGACTTCCGATTCGCCTACCCGCCAGGTGGGCGCACCTCCTCTTAAGGCCTTCGAACCTGTACGTCACCGGATACCGATGCTGAGCCTCCAGAATTCCTTCTCCGATTCGGAAATATTCGAATTCGACAAACGTATAAAGAGATTTCTCGGCACTGCCCAATCCCCGCTCTACATGCTGGAGCCCAAAATAGACGGCCTGGCGGTCGAGCTGGTCTACGACAACCGGAGGCTGACAACCGCTTCGACCAGGGGAGACGGATCGGTGGGCGAAAACGTCACCGCGAATGTCAAGACGATTCTTGCGGTGCCCATCGAGCTTTCGGACCATCCCGAAGCCGGCCGCGTGCCTGAATTGCTCGAGGTCCGCGGCGAAATCTACATGGAAAAAGAAGAGTTTGAATCTCTTAACCAGGCCAGGCTTGCCAAAGGTGAACCTCCCTTTGCCAATCCCAGAAACGCAGCCGCAGGTTCTCTTAGGCAGCTGGATTTCAGGGTCACCGCGAAACGTCGTTTAACAATGTTCTGCTATGGAGTCGGGACCGTCAAGGGTGCCGAGTTTTCAAGTCAGTTGGAGCTTATGAAGGCCCTGCAGAGATGGGGCCTGCGCGTCAATGCAGCCATGATGGAGAGATGCGCAAACCTGGAATCGGTGACAGACTACTGCCGGAGGCTGGAAAAAGCCCGCAGTGAACTGCCTTACGAGATCGACGGTGCTGTTATAAAAGTCGACGACCTAAAGCTCCAGGCAAGGCTTGGCCAGGTTTCCAGGACTCCTAGATGGGCACTTGCCTATAAGTTCGCCCCCAGCCAGGAAACCTCCAGAATACTCAAAATAGATGTCCAGGTCGGCAGGACTGGAGCTTTAACCCCTGTTGCCCACCTGGAACCGGTAACCGTGGGCGGAGTTCTGGTCAAACGTGCCACTCTCCACAACGAAGACGAAATCCGCAGGAAAGACATCCGGATACAGGACACCGTGGTGGTCCAGAGGGCGGGAGACGTCATACCCGAAGTGGTGAGCGTGGTCACGTCGAAAAGAACCGGCGCGGAAAAACCTTTCACGATGCCGGAACATTGCCCGGTCTGCGGAACCAGGGCAGTCAGAAAGAAGGGCGAGGCGGTGCTCAGGTGCCCGAACCCCGCATGCCCGGCCCAGGTCAGGGAGCAGTTTAAACACTTTGTATCCAAGGCGGCCATGGACATAGACGGCCTCGGAGAGAAAACCCTTATGCAGATGATAGACAGGGGCTTGATAAAAGACCCGCCTGATCTTTATAATCTTACAAAAGACGACATTCTATCTCTCGAAAGAATGGCCGAAAAGTCGGCGGAGAATCTTCTCCTGGCCATCGAAAAGAGCAAGCGGACGACTCTTGCCAGGCTTACTTACGCTTTGGGCATTCGTCATGTCGGGGTATATGTAGCCGATATCCTGGCCAGGCAGTTCGGCAGCATAGAGCGGCTGCAGGAAGCCACGGAAGAAGAACTCACCGCCGTTCACGAGATAGGCCCCCAGACCGCCGAGCAGATCGTTTCCTATTTTGCCGACCGAACAAACCGGCAAAACCTGCAGCGGCTGTTTGAATGCGGAGTTGCCTATGAAACGCCTGGTGAAAGACCGCCTTCCGAGCTTGCCGGAAAGACATTTGTCCTGACAGGATCGCTCCAATCCATGACACGCTCGGAAGCGAGAGATATAATCACCGCCAAAGGAGGCAAACTGGCCTCTTCGGTCGGTAAATCCACCGATTACGTTGTAGCCGGAGCCTCCCCCGGCTCGAAGCTTCGCAAAGCCGCCGAACTGGAAATTGAAATTCTCCATGAAAAGGAATTCCTGGACATGGTCGCTGGCGGGAACCCAGGGATTCAAGATTGATGAGGTCGTAAAAAGTCGAAATAACGATGTCCTTCGGGGTCGGTATCGGACGTTGATCGGCAGCCTTTTCGACCCCGATACCGATTTCGACCCCGACGCCGATAAGCCGGGGATGGTACTTTTTACGAGTTCATCAAGATTAGCAGGGAGGGCACATATGGGAAAGAAGCAACTGCATTTGATAGTGGAAGGGCGGGTCCAGGGTGTCTGGTTCAGGGATTCAACTCGCCGCCAGGCTCTTTCCGCCGGAGTTTGCGGATGGGTGAAAAACCGTGCCGACGGAAAAGTGGAGGCCGTCCTCGAAGGAGATGCGGACGCTGTAAATAAAGTTGCCGAATGGTGCCGCCAGGGGCCGCCGGGAGCCAGGGTGACCCGGGTGCATGAACAGGAAGAACCTTGGTCAGGACAATTCGATTCATTTGATATAATCTTCTAACCTGTTTTTGGTGAGGACTGTATATGAATTTTATTCGCTTTTCGAAACTAACTCTGTTGCTTTTTGTTTTCGCCTTGAGCATCCCGCTCTCAGGCTGCGGGATGATAAAATCTGTAGGAGAAAAGCTGTCTCCCTCCTCCCTTGCCGACAGAGTTACTCCGCGCACCGCGCATCTAAAAAAAAGGATCATGGTGTTCGACCCGGTCGACCAGGCCGGCTATGGCAAGGAAACTGCGGCAGCTATTGCCCGGGCCATGAAAAAGTCGCTGGAAAATAATTCCCGCTTCATAGTCAAGGATCCGCCCGAAGGAGTCGAATGGACAGGGGCAGGCGGTGGGCTGGATCTCAGGCTGGCGGCCCCGGTGGAAATTCTCGAATATTGCGACCAAAAAGGAATAAGCTCGATTGTTACTCTTGTTTTGAGCCCGGTCGAAAACACTCCCAAGACAACCGGCATCTGGCCCTTCAAATCGCAATCCATTGAATTTTCCATTCCCGTGCGCCTTACAGCCCTGGATGTGGCAAGTGGCACGATACTGCTCAGCCATGGCGTTGTAGAAAAGGAAACCATCAAGCTAATCGACGCCGAAATGAGCACAGATCGGGACCTGCTGGATAGATTCGCCGCCCGGATTACATCTGACATCGTGCCTGACCAGGTCAGTGAACTTGTCCGGGAAATGGATCAACATCTATGGAAAGGAAGGATATTATCCGTTGAAAACGGCGAGACGGTGATAAATGCGGGAACGGATATAGGAGTGGAAAAAGGCAGCCACTTCGAAGTTCTGGACGAGGGAAAGCCTGTAGAAACTAGAGAAGGCAAGTTGTTGGCGATTCCCGGCACCGTCCTTGGGGAACTGATAGTTACCGTGCCCGGACCCCATACATCGGTTGCCGAACCGGCGAGCGGAGAAGCTTTCGAGCCCTGGCTCTCGATACGGTACAAACCTTGATGAGGTCGTAAAAAGTCAAAATATCCCCTCTATCGTCACCTCCCGACACAAGTTCTCGTCGGGAAACGACGGCTTGGGACTTTTACGAGGCCATCAACCTCGAGAAAAACACCGTTGAACATCCCAGCGGCTGCCCGGTAAAAAGACAGAGTCAGGACAGCATTTCGCGTGCCCGGGTTACCGCACCATCGGTGATTTCTTTCCCGGCCAGCATACGGGCGATTTCCGCAACCCGCGCCTCGGTGTCCAGTTCGGTGATCGAGGTTTGTGTTCTACCGCCTGCCACCGCTTTTTTGACCAAAAAGTGCGAACCTCCCTGGCTGGCTATCTGGGGAAGATGCGTGATACAAAGAATTTGATTATAATCAGCCAGGTCCCGCAATTTCTCCCCCACAACCTCGGCCGTGGCACCGCTTATGCCTGAATCCACCTCGTCGAAGATCAAAGTCTCCACCGAGGCGCTGCCGGCAAGGATGGTTTTAAGAGACAGCATCAGGCGAGACAATTCGCCCCCGGAGGCGATTTTTGCGAGGGGTTTCATTTCTTCCCCGACATTGGTGGAGATCATAAATTCCACCAGGTCCATACCGTCGGCCCCGATCCGTTCCGGGTTACCACGAATGGATACGCGAAAACGCGTGTTTTCCATGTGCAGCTGAGCAAGCTCTTTTTCCAGGGAGGTTTCCAGGCGTTTTGCGGCCTCGCGCCTGGCATCCGAAAGAGCGGCCGCCTCCTTACGCATATTTTCCTTCAAATCTTCCAATTGCCTTTCGGCTGACTCCAAACGCCGCTGCGATTCTTCGGCATCGAATATCTTCGCTGCAGTCTGTTCGCGGAATGAAAGAACCGAAGATATGGAACCGCCGTATTTCCGCTTCAATTCATTTAAAACGGCTATCCTTTCATCCACATCCGCCAGCCTTGCCGGGTCAACCTCCACCCCCCGGCGCGCATCCCTCAGTGCAAAAGCGATGTCTTCAGCCCTGGCCTGAATTTCCCCTATGTTCTCAACCAATCGGCTCAACCGGCTGTCAATCTCGGATGCCCCCGTCACTTTTCGCAGGCTTTGAGAAAGCCTTGAGACCGCCGACTCGTCATTTTCGTAAAGCAAATCATAGGCCTCGCTCAAGGCCGTCAACAGTTCTTCGGCATGCTGAAGCCGGCTTCGCTCCCCGGCCAGCGTTTCGTCTTCACCTGGCTGGAGGCAGGCCGCATCGATTTCCTTTATCTGGAACATGGCAAGTTCCCGGCTGGATTCAGCGTCCTTCACTGCCTTTCTCAAATCCTTGATCTCTGCTTCCACGGCAGCCGCCTCTTCGTACAACCGCTTAACCCCAGCTCTACGTTCCGAAAGCATACCGAATCCGTCCAGAAGCGAAATATGGTTATCCGGGCTAAGCAAGGCTTGGTTTTCATGCTGTCCTGAGATGTTGATCAACATAGCCCCCAGTTTGGAAAGCATACCGAGAGTCGCCATTGAACCGTTGATAAAAACCTTGTTTCTCCCTTCACGGGATATTATCCGCTGTATCAGGAGTTCACCGTCACAGCCGTATCCCATCTCCTCCAAAACCTCCGTGACCGCAGCCTTTTCCGGAATAAGAAACAAAGCACCCACCCGCGCTTCCTTGCAGCCGGTTCGGATAAGGTCGGAAGAAGCCCTTCCGCCCAGCAATAAATTCATGGCATTTATGATGATGGATTTTCCTGCACCGGTTTC
>CAYXDR010000083.1:0-9844 GCA_964463515.1 uncultured Desulfobacteraceae bacterium
CGAAGAAACCCTGCAAACGCCGGATTTTCCCTTGAAACATTTTGTGGGAAGGTCAGCTGGAGGAAATTATCCAGAACAAATTCGCTGGACGAATTTTTTTTGATTCTTACAAATTTTAAATCGTTATAGCTAATGTCAACGCCAACGCATGAATGTTTGAGCGGTCCGAGACGGAACGTCTCGGTAAGCTTGGGTCTTTTGTGCGGAGATCTGCCGGTTTCGGGCAGCTTTTCTGCCTGGGTTACGTCGCGGGATCGACGTATTACTCCCAGTAGTTTTTCGGTTGATGAAATTTCGTTGCCGTTCGCCAATGCAGCTCCAAGTGCAAATGCGTGTCCCCTACCCACCGGTTGATAAAAAGACGACTTCGTAGCTTGGTAAAACTTTTATTGGAAAATTATTTTTCTATTTTTGAATAACAATTTATGTATAATGTTATGATTTAACAATGCATTGTTCTTGATGCTTCTTTTAGCATATTTATATATATTGAAATTGTTAGAAACATGCAAAATCGAAAATATCGTCCATGCAGTCATTAAGTAAATCTACCTATATACTTCACATAAGCAAATCAATCAATAAAAATATTCACCTCCTTCATCCACCATAAATATGCCGGATGCATTATCACCTTCCTTTACTTCTCCTGTGGCGGCAGGTCAATGCCTTTGGATACTTCAGCATCCTTGCCAGTGAGGCGGAGCCGAACGGTTGTCGTTGTCGTAATCGGCTATTTCAAATTTTCACTGAATTATCGATCTCTTAAGTATCCTGAAATTTAAAACCTCAGATCAACCGGGTAAAAATGCAAAAAAAAGCTTGACTCCAGGTTTTGCGTTCTCTATGCTGCCTTTTCATTATTAATTTGAATCTCAACGGGGTGACTAGAGGACGATGAATCATCGAGATCAAGCCCTCAGCATTATCGTCATTAGCAGCGCAGCAGGGATACTTGCGTCCCTGTTGCTCCTCCTTATTGGTGTGGATTTGACACGCCGAGGCCTGGTAATGGCGTAACCCCTAGAAACAAGTTCAACACCCGCTATCAGGCTTCCTGATAGCGGGTTTTTTTTCGGCCTGGAGGCATATGATGTCCAAGCGTATACAAATATACGACACGACGCTTAGAGACGGGAGCCAGGGGGAACAGGTAACCCTTTCCGCCGAAGACAAGTTCAAAATTGCATGCAAACTGGATGAATTCGGGGTGTCATTCATCGAGGGTGGATGGCCAGGCTCCAATCCCAAGGATGCCAGGTTTTTCGAAATGATAAAAAAGGCCGAGTTTAAAAATGCCCGGCTCGTTGCCTTTGGCAGTACGCGTTTCGCGCATTGTTCCGTTGAGGAGGACTCTGGAGTGCGGGCCATCCTGGAAAGCGGCGTTGATACAGCCGCGGTTTTCGGGAAAAGCTGGGAGGTCCACGCAAGCCGCATTCTTCAGGTGAGCCTGGAAGAGAACCTTTCCATGATATACGAAACGGTCGGGTTCCTTAAAAAACAGGGACTTGCAGTGATATACGACGCCGAACACTTTTTCGACGGTTATGTTTTTAACCGGGACTATTCGCTCAAGACGCTCGAGGCTGCGGTGAGCGGAGGTGCGGACGTAGTGGTGCTCTGCGATACAAACGGTGGCACCATGCCGTGGGACATGGAGCGTATCTTCAGCGAAGTGTCTCTGGAAACAGCCGTGCCGTTGGGCATTCACGCCCATAACGACTGCGGGCTTTCACTTGCCAACAGTCTTGCAGCCGTTCGTTGCGGTGCCTCCCTTGTCCAAGGCACAATAAACGGATACGGGGAGAGATGCGGCAATGTGGACCTTGTCCCGGTGATCGGCAACCTCCAGGCGAAGCTGGGGTATTCGTGTGTTCCGCCGGAATCCATCCGTTATTTGACCGAGCTTTCAAGGTTCGTCAGTGAAGTGGCCAATGTTTCTCCTGTAAATCAGCAGCCTTTCGTGGGAAAGAGCGCCTTCGCCCACAAGGGTGGTATCCACGTAAGCGCCATCCAGAAGGACCCTTCGGCTTACGAACACATGGCGCCGGAAGTCGTTGGAAATCGCAGGCGCGTTCTGGTTTCAGATCTTTCAGGTAAGAGCAATATATCCTACAAGGCAAGGGAGCTGGATATCAAGCTCGGAGGAAACGGCTTTGACAGCAGCCGAATAGTCAGTGAAATCAAAAGACTGGAAGACGGCGGCTATCAGTTTGATGCGGCGGAGGGTTCCCTTGCCCTGCTTATGAAGAAAGTAACGGGACAGTTTGAAGAGCCCTTTGTACTGGAGTCCTTCCGGGTTACCACCGAGAAAAACCGTTCCGGCCCAGGTTCCTGCCATGCTACCATAAAAATTTCGGTGGGGCAGGATCAGGAAATAACCGCGGCCGAAGGTGACGGGCCGGTAAACGCGTTGGATAACGCGCTCAGAAAGGCCCTTACAAAGTTTTATCCGGATATTCAGGAAATGGGTCTCGTCGACTTCAAGGTCCGCGTTATTGATGGTGCATCCGGAACAGCGTCAAAGGTGAGGGTTAGAATAGAGTCCAGGGATTCCAAGGAGATCTGGTCGACAATCGGAGTTTCTGAAAACATTATCGAGGCCAGCTGGCGGGCGCTCGTGGACAGTATTCAGTACAAGCTGTCCAGGGAATCCAATGGTATGAAACAGTCGAATTCAGCAGAAATTACAAAAGAGGAGACAAGCGCCGCACAATCCCGCTCAGACGGGTTTCTGCGGCGCGCCCTTAATGAAGGCGCGGCAAGCTGACCGGACATCCATTCCACTATAACCACGCGATACATAACGAGATATTCCGGCTGCATGCGCAGCCGGTTCAGGAGGAATATTTGATGGAAGAGCAGGTTTTTATTTTCGATACAACCCTGAGAGACGGGGAGCAATCCCCTGGTGCCAGTATGAACACCGCTGAGAAACTGCGTCTTGCAGGCCAGCTTGAAAAACTTGGGGTGGACGCCATTGAGGCTGGTTTTCCGGCGGCCTCCCAGGGAGATTTTGAGGCCGTGAAGCTGGTGGCGGAAAAAATTCATAAAGCGGAAGTGGTGGCTCTTGCAAGGGCGGGCAAGGAGGATATCGACCGGGCCTGGGGGGCAGTGAAATATGCCGCGAAACCGCGGATTCATACTTTTATAGCAACCAGTGACATTCATTTGAAACACAAGCTGTGTATGAGCCGGGAGGAAGTCGTAAGGGCTGCCAGGGATGCTGTGGCATATGCAAAAAAATTCACCGAAAATGTTGAATTTTCAGCCGAAGATGGTTCCAGGAGCGACAGAGATTTTTTGTGCACTGTTTTCGGAGAGGCTATTTCAGCCGGCGCCACCACGGTGAATATACCTGACACCGTTGGATATGCCATGCCAGATGAATTTTTCGATCTGGTGCACCATGTATGCTCCCACACCCCGGGTATTGATGATGTCGTTGTAAGCGTGCACTGCCACAACGATTTGGGGCTCGCCACTGCAAACGCTTTGGCGGGAATCAGGGCCGGGGCCAGGCAGGCGGAAGTCACGGTAAACGGCATAGGCGAGCGTGCGGGCAACACCAGCCTCGAGGAAGTGGTGATGGGTATTTTTACCCGTAAGGAACACCTGGGACTGACCACCGGTATAAATACGAAAGAAATCCATCCCACCAGCCGACTGGTCAGCATGGTAACCGGGCTTGTTGTTCAGCCCAACAAGGCAGTTGTGGGGGCAAACGCCTTCGCCCACGAGGCAGGTATTCATCAGGACGGGGTGCTCAAAAACCGTATGACCTACGAGATCATGGAACCTGAGACCGTGGGGCTTGCCAAAAACCTTCTTGTACTGGGTAAGCACTCGGGGCGCCACGCCTTCAGGGATAAGCTCTCACAGCTCGGGTATGATCTCGATGGAAGCGATATCGACAGGCTTTTCAGGAGGTTCAAGGACCTGGCCGACAAGCGCAAGGAAATACTCGATGAAGACATAGAGGTACTGGTGGCCGAAGAGATTCTGCGCGCCGACGATATATTCCAGCTCGATTATCTCAACGTGGTGAGCGGAACCGGTACTGTGCCCACCGCAACCGTTAAACTCAGGATACATGGAGAAGAACGTCAAAGCGCCGGATTCGGTGTTGGCCCCATAGATGCAACTTTTAACACCATCGCGAACATGATCGGCACCAGGAGTACTCTGGTGCGTTTTGCCGTCAACTCCATCAGCGGAGGCATGGACGCCCAGGGCGAGGTGACAGTCAGGCTCAAGGAAAACGGACTGGTGGCCTTGGGCAAAGGTGCCGATCCTGATATCATAACCGCCAGTGCCAAGGCCTACCTCAATGGGCTGAACCGGTTGGAACATATGAAAATGAATCCATCGATAGTGGCACGCGAAGTGTCTTTGTAGAGCGTCCAGAGTTGATGAGGTCGTAAAAAGTCAAAATAACGATGTCCTTCGGGGTCGCTATCGGGATCGGTATCGGACGTTGATCGGCAGCCTTATCGGCCCCTATACCGATTTCGACCCCGACGCCGATAAAGCGGAGATTGTTTTTTTTCGATGCCATCGGAGTTGAACACCCGCTTGATCCGGCTGGGGGCATGAAGGAATGCAGGCGGAAAAAAAGAATGGAAAGGGGGAATATATCATCAGACTCACAGGAGCGCAGATTCTTCTGCAATCACTCAAGGATATAGGCGTCGATACAATATTCGGCTACCCAGGCGGAGCGGTGATAGACATCTACGATGAAATCACCAGATCCGATATCAGGCATATCCTGGCACGCCATGAACAGGGGGCTGTCCATGCGGCAGACGGATACGCCAGGGCCTCCGGCAAGGTCGGCGTTTGCCTTGTTACCTCGGGACCGGGTGCGACAAATACCATAACCGGTATAGCCACTGCCTATACCGACTCGATACCGCTGGTGATTCTGACCGGGCAGGTGCCGACTCCCCTGATAGGAAACGACGCCTTTCAGGAGGTAGACATCGTCGGAATCACCAGGCCGTGCACTAAACATAACTATTTGGTAACACGGATCGAGGACCTGGCCTCGACGATCAGGGAGGCTTTCCATATAGCAGGATCCGGCCGCCCGGGGCCGGTGCTCGTGGATCTTCCGAAAGACGTTATGCAAAAGACCGCGCAGTATGATCCTCCAAAGGAGGTAAAACTGCGAAGTTATCAACCCACCTACAGTCCGAATGTGAGGCAGCTTCACAAGGTCGTCAGTCTCTTTGAAAAGGCCTCTCGGCCCATGATCCTTGCAGGGGGGGGAGTTATTCTGTCCGGGGCTGCTGAGGAACTGACAGGCTTCGCCGACAAGACGGGATGCCCCATCGCAACGACGCTGATGGGGCTCGGGGCTTTTCCCGGGAGCCATCCGCTGTGGCTTGGAATGATTGGAATGCACGGCACTCACAGGGCGAATATGGCGTCGGCGGAATGTGATCTTCTGGTAGCCGTGGGAGTTAGATTCGATGACAGGGTAACCGGACGGACCGATACCTTTGCACCCAGGGCCAGAATAATCCATATCGATATAGATCCGACCTCGATACGGAAGAATGTGCCTGTATCCATTCCGATAGTGGGAGACTGCAAGGCCACTTTGAAGATGCTTAACAGCCTGCTTGAGTCCGCCAAGGTTCAATTCGATGATGGACTCAGGAAGGATTGGTTCGCCATGATCGAGCAGTGGAAGAACAGGGGAAAGCTCGACTATGATCAAAACGGGGCAATAAAGCCTCAGTACGTGGTTCAAAAGGTACACGAGCTGACCGAAGGCGGGGCGATAATCAGCACCGAAGTCGGCCAGAATCAGATGTGGGCTGCGCAGTATTACAATTTCGACCGGCCTAACTGTTTTTTAACCTCCGGGGGGCTGGGAACTATGGGTTTCGGCCTTCCCGCGGCCATAGGGGCCCAGGTTGCCTTTCCCGACAGGCTTGTTATTGATATAGCCGGTGATGCGAGCATCCAGATGAATATCCAGGAGCTGGCCACCGCTGTGCAGTACGGGCTAGGGGTCAAGGTGATTATCCTGAACAATGGTTTCCTCGGCATGGTCCGGCAATGGCAGGAATTGTTCTATGGCAGGCGTTATTCCTTCACCGAGATGACCCATGCTCCAGATTTTGTTAAACTGGCGGAAGCCTACGGGGCAACCGGGCTGAGGGCTGTTACACCGGATGAAGTCGTGCCTGTGCTTACAACGGGATTAGAGACCCCTGGCGCGGTAATCATGGACTTTATCGTGGAAAAGGAAGAAGGTGTTTATCCGATGGTTCCAGCCGGTGCACCGATAACAGAAATGCTGCTGGTATAGATTAAAAATTTTTGAGATTTGAAATTTATGAAACGGGAAAAAGTCAAAACGACCTTGTCCCTCGGGTCGGGGTCGCTATCGGCATCGGTATCGGAAGCTGATCAATTCTCTTTTCGACCCCGATACCGATTCCGACCCCGACGCCGATAATCCGGGAGTGGTACTTTTTACGATTCCATCAAATATAGGGTTATATATGACTGATCTGAGTGGAGAAAAACACGTTCTTTCACTGCTTGTGGACAATACCCCGGGTATTCTTTCTTCGGTGGTGGGGTTGTTCAGCGGCAGAGGCTTTAATATCGCGAGCCTTTGTGTGGCAGAGACCCTGGAGCCCAAAACCAGCAGAATCACGCTTGTTACTGCGGGCGATGCCGCGGTGGTGGAGCAGATAAAGAAACAGTTGAACAAGTTGATAGGCGTGGTCAAGGTCTATGACTTCACCGGATCCGGAATTGTTTCTCGGGATATGGCCTTGTTGAAAGTCAGGGCTAAACCTGGCCAAAGAGCCGAAATATTGAGAAATGTGGAAATATTCCGGGGAAAAGTGGTGGACGCAGGCCTGGAAGACTATATTCTGGAGATCACGGGCAGTGAATCCAAGGTGGACGCGTTCATCGATTTGTTGAAGCACACCGGCATAAGGGAAATCGTTCGCACGGGAACGATCGCACTTGCACGGGACAGAGTATAACGACGAACGGGGAGACACTTACGTGGGCAAAGTGCCAGGGGCCGTTCCGGCTTCAGAGGTGAAATCGGGAAAATAACGGGATCTCGTTAGAAACTAAAATATTTCAGGAGGTTTATTGATGGCAAAGATTGATTTCGGGGGAGTAGTTGAAGATGTTGTAACATCAGAGGAGTTCACACTAGACCATGCACGAGAGGTGCTGGAGAGCGAAACCGTGGCGGTTCTGGGTTACGGGGTGCAGGGGCCGGGCCAGGCCCTTAACTTGAGAGATAACGGTATAAATGTGATCGTCGGGCAGAGAGAAGGCGGCAGGACCTGGCAGAAAGCCGTTGATGACGGTTTCGTACCCGGCAAAACACTGTTTCCTTTAAAAGAGGCGGCCCAGCGAGGGACGATCGTCCAGTTTCTGGTTTCGGATGCTGGCCAGGTGGCAACCTGGCCGGAGATCAAAGCTTGCCTCGAAAAGGGCGACGCGATTTGTTTTTCGCACGGGTTTGCTATCACCTACCGGGACCAGACAGGGGTTATACCGCCGGAGGAAGTGGACGTGATAATGGTGGCACCCAAGGGGTCCGGGACGTCCCTTCGAAGGAATTTTCTCGCCGGGGCAGGGATAAATTCAAGCTTTGCGGTTCACCAGGACGCCACTGGTCGGGCCCAGGACCGGGTGCTTGCCGTTGGGATAGCCATAGGGTCCGGTTACCTGTTTCCCACGACTTTCGAGAAAGAGGTTTTCAGCGATCTGACTGGCGAGCGAGGTGTTCTCATGGGTGCACTCGCCGGGGTTATGGAGGCACAGTACGAATGTCTCCGAAGCAACGGGCACACTCCCAGTGAAGCGTTCAACGAAACCGTTGAAGAACTCACCCAGAGCCTGATACGGCTGGTGGATGAAAACGGTATGGACTGGATGTTTGCCAACTGCAGCGTTACGGCCCAGCGGGGGGCTCTGGACTGGCGGAAACCTTTCAAGGAAGCTGTCGATCCTGTTTTTGAAAAGCTCTATGAAAGCGTGCGTTCGGGACGGGAAGCGGAAATCGTGCTTAAGGCGAACAGCTCACCGGATTACCGTGAGAATCTGAACGCGGAGCTAGGCGAAATGCGGAATTCCGAAATGTGGCGGGCCGGGGCCGCCGTGCGTGAATTAAGGCCGGAAAACCGTAAGAAGAAATAGGTGTCCATGATAGGGTCATAACAGAGACTCTCAAAAAAAACCGATTTATGCCGCGCCACGGCAGTTGGTTGGAAATCAAAAGAAACATGTCACTCGGGGCCGGGGTCGCTATCGGGATCGGTATCGAAGTATGATGCGGTAACCATTTCGATCCCGGCCTCGATAATGTTGAAACCCAATTTACCGAAGGGGAATCGCGAATGGCTACTATTGCGGTCGCTGCGGTCTGCATGGATTCCAGGCCGGGAGATGTGGAATACAACCTTGCCGCAATCCAGGAACTGACAGCACAGGCTGTTTCCGAGGGGGCTTCACTGGTGTGTTTCCCTGAGCTGTCCGCGACGGGATATCCCCGGGGCCCTGAGGAGGCACATTCGGCCGCGGCCGCAAGCCAAATTGTCCTTGGGGGTCTTCAAGAGACGGCCGGTGTATACGGCTGCACGCTTCTTGCGGGCATGGTTGAGCCGGGGCAGGGGGGCGGGAAACCCTTTATCAGCCAGGTGGTGGTTTCTCCGGCCGGCGTTGCAGGCAGGCACCGTAAAACGCACCTGCCTCCGCCGGAAGCCGGGGTTTACCAGGCGGATTCCGATATCACCCTGTTCAGCGGCGGTCCAGCTTCCTACGGCATACAACTGTGCTACGAATCTCATTTTCCCGAGTTAAGCACCATGATGGCCTTGAGGGGAGCGGATATTATTTTTTTCCCCCATGCTTCCCCCCGAGGTTCTCCTGAGGGTAAATTGCAGAGCTGGCTGAGACATCTGCCTGCCCGGGCCTTTGATAATGCACTGTTTGTGATCGCATGCAATCAGTCCGGCGCACAAGGAGGGAGGTATTTTTTCCCCGGAACGGCTCTTGCGCTGGATCCCCAGGGCAGGGTGCTTGCCTCTCACGCGGGCCCGGGTGAACATGTGATGGTGGTTTGTCTTGACCTTCAATCCCTTCGTGAAGTTCGCGGGCACCGCATGAAATATTTCCTGCCCGGACGCCGGCCTTCGATGTACCGTCAACTGGCCCGGGGAGACCGGAATCCGTAATCCGCCTGTTTTACAGATTCCCCCGGCCACGCAGGAACCGTATCAGCTATCAGCCATTAGCCATTAGCTGGGCGGAACAGCACTACATTAAAAATAACCGATTCCGATACCGATACCGACCCCGACGCCGACTAAAACACACTACACTCAAAGTCAATCCTACAGTCGCGTAGAGGCGGGAACGGGCGGGGGTTACTCGGAGGAATCCTCTTTGTCTTCCTCCGGGGTACGTACAGTCATAACCGCGCATGGAGAATAGCGAACGACTTTTTCAGCGACCGAACCGAAAAGCACCCTCTTCCAACCGGTCATTCCATGGGTGGCGATCACTATCAGCTCGGTTTTACCGGCTGATGCGGCTGCCACGATCTGATCAGCCGGTGCGCCATGGACGACAATTGTTTTGCAGTCTATGCCTTTTGACGAGATCTCCTTTTTCATATCCGCCAGGGATTGCCGCGCGGATTCCTCCATTTCGCTCAGCAGGTCCGGTACGTGAGCCGCCGAAGGAAATGTTGAATTGGGGATGACCGGAATAGGCGAAACCACGTGCAGCAGCGTGAGGGTCGAAGAGAAATGGGCTGCCAGTTCCTGTGCCCGTGCCAAGGCCTTGT
>CAYXDR010000084.1:0-9834 GCA_964463515.1 uncultured Desulfobacteraceae bacterium
CAGGTATTCCTCCCACTCGAGGGGCAAAAGGTACTTTTTCCTGCTATTACACTCTTTGCAACAAGCCACTATATTTCCCTTGGTGGATTTACCACCCCGGCTCAACGGAACAATATGATCCATGGTAAGGTTTTCCCTTCCCACCTCCCTGCGGCAGTAATGGCACACTCCGGGCCCTATCCGGCGATACCACCAATTTGTCCGCCGCAGGGCACGGGCTTTCTCCTTTTCCCTCTTTATATGTTCTTCGCTCATTGCTTCAGCAACTTTTTCAGGTCGGTGATTTTTTTTCTCACTGAATCCGCATCCGGGTGTCCCAGTTCAAGGGCCTTACGATATTGAAAAAGCGCCTTTTCGGTACGGTTCAGTTTAAGGTAGGCATCTCCCAGATGTTCGGCAACGGCAGGGTCCTCAGGAACCATGACCGCAGCGCGTTCCAGTTGTTGAAGCGCTTCTTTGTACCGTTTCTGCTTGAAATACACCCAGCCCAGGCTGTCAACGATATAACCGCTGTCAGGTTTAATGGAAAGGGCTTTCTCTATCAAGCGTTCGGCTTCATCGAGCCTCTTGCTCATTTCGGCCAGAGTATAACCTATGTAGTTAAGGGCGTCGGCGTGTTCCGGATTCACTTCCAGGACCATTTCCATCTGATCAATGCAGGCCTCTTTATCCCCTTTCCTGTCAAAAAGCACTCCGAGCCGGAACAAAAGTTCCTCATTCCTCTGATTGTACACAAGGCCTTCATGAACAACCGTCTCGGCTTCATCGTATCTTCCCTGCTGCTCGAGCAGCGTGGAAAGGATAAGATATAATTCGCTCCGCCTCTCCCCTGCATCGCGAAGTTGCTGAAGCACTTCCGTCGCCTGTTCGGTTTGGCCCCGGTCATTGTAGATAAGCGCCAAGTGTACCCTGGAGTTGAAATAGTACTGAGAGCCCTCGGCTACATCGTTGAAGTGAGAAATGGCCTGGTCGATCTCACCCGCCTCTTCATAAGCCGTGCCCAGATAATGGCGCGATTTGGCATCACCGGGGTTCTTCGCCACAATTGCTTCGAGCTCCTGGATTGCCTCTTCATACCTCTCCTGCTGAAGGTATGCCAACCCGACGACCTGTCTCTGCGCAGCCCCTCTCTCTGTCACTTCCTTCAGGCTGTTGATATGGGGCTCAGCCAATTCATGCTTTCCAAGTTCCACATACAGGGTGATAATTCGTTCACGCGCGGCAGTGTCCATCGGGTTCAAATCAAGCAGGCGCTCATAAACCTCCACTGCCTCATCCCGCCTTCCGGTGACCTGGTAGAGAGTACCCAAATCGAAAAGAACAGGCACGGCCTTTTTCCTTGACTCAAGCGCCGCCATAAAGCAAGCCTCTGCCTCTTGGTACTCCTTCAACTGCAGGTGAACCCGTCCCCGGAAGTACTGAGCCACGAAATGCCCGGGATTCTTTCCCAGAATAGTTTCAAGATGTTCCACCGCCTCGAGATATCGGCCCGCCTTGGCCGCCAGATCTGCCAGCATGAGCAGAATCCTCTGCTCTTCTGTTGAACCAAGCCTCAAAGCCTCCAGGTAGTGCTCTACGGCAGCTTCCTCGTCGCCGTCGGTTGCATGGAGATCTCCGACAAAGGCATGCGCTTCGGCGCTCTGGGGGTGCAGCCGGACACAGTCAAGCCCCCTGGCGAAAGCAGCATCCATATCCCCCATTTGTCTTTTGACACGGGCCAGGCTCACGCATAAATGCGCAGAAGAGGGATCAAGCTCCACGGCCCGGGCGAGATATTCAGAGGCTTCACCGAAGTCTTTTTCTGCAATCGCCAGGCTGGATGCAGTGTACAGACGGTATGCTTCCGCCACATCGTCCTTTTCAGGCAAAGGGATGGAAGGCTTGGCCACAGGCGGGGGTTCCTCAGGAATGTTGCCGGGAGGAACACACGCCGACAATACTAAAAGCCCCATGGCTATGAGCCATGGGAATCCATATTTGATTAAACCGTAAAAAGCCCAAAACCTACGTAAATCAATCTTTCCCCGTAACCCGGGGCCAACTAGATTCAAAAGCTTTTGGACTCCCCCGCGTTGTCCTCGGGAAATGACCACAGAACCACCCTTTTGGTTTTCATCATATTTTAAAATAACCCGGTAAAAATCCATAGATTCTCTTCCACCGCCGGACTCGCTCGAGACAGCGTCAAAAAAAACGTCTTCCCGGATGGTCTCTACCCCTGTTTTATCCGGCATAGCCGGTATGGGTGCTTCCGAGCTCGTCAATCCAGGGAATTGGAATATTCCTCTTCGAAATTCGGGATTTGTTCATTTAAATAATTTTTTATCTTTTTAACGATTTTTTCTTGAATCTGCCGCACTCTTTCTCTGGATATACCGTATTTGTCACCAAGCTCCTGCAATGTCACAGGTTTTTCCGCCATTATCCTGCTGTCAAATATATCAAGGTCCTTGCCGGTTAAAGTCTCCCTGAATTCCTTCAATTTTTCCGAAAGCGCCAGGTCCTCCTGCTTCTCGAAAAGTCTCTCGTCAGCGGCCATAGCCGGGTCCGGCAGCAGGGAATCATAAGCCTCCCTGGAATCATCACCGCCTACGGGCGAATTGAGAGAGACCTCCCAACCTCCCAGCCGCTGGCTCATCTCGACGACTTCCTCTTCCTTGACATCCAGCCGCTCGGCGAGCAGGCGCGGCTCCGGGGCGAACCCCTCACTGATCAGTTTTTCCCTTTCCTTTGCCAAATTGAAAAAAAGCTTGCGCTGGCTCTGAGTGGTTCCGATTTTAACCAGCTTCCAGTTATCCATAATAAATTTAAGCATATAAGCTTTAATCCAAAACGAAGCGTAATAAGAAAATTTAATACCACGGTATGGATCAAACTTTTTTACAGCTTGAAGGAGACCGAGATTCCCCTCTTGTATCAAGTCAAGCAAATTCTTTGTCCAATAACGGTGGAAATCCATCGCGATTTTAACAACTAGCCTGAGGTTGGAAGTAACGAGGGTATAACCGGCTCTCTCGTCTTTATTCTCCCGAAAACGTATCGCCAGCTCCTTTTCTTCCTCTCTTGAAAGAAGTTTATATTTCTTGATTTCCGACAGATACAACTGAAGAGGATCGTAAGGTACTATGGAATGGCCGCCGCTGGATGGTACTGGAACATAAGAAGATGCCGTCGCCGCCTGCCCTTCGTCCCCGGCAAGGTCTTCCACGCCGTTAATTTCTTCAACTCCGTCGTCGAATATTTTTTTGTTGTCCTGCATATAAAGCTACTCTGAAATCACCTTCATATATTTCTTTTTTCCCGCTCTCAACAAAATACATCCCTCAACCATGTCGGCTATTGAGATTATCCGATCGTAAGCGGATATTTTTTCCCCATTTATATATGCTCCTCCCTGGGCTATCAAGCGGCGGGCTTCGGCTCTAGTGCCTCGGAGCCCGGCTTTCTCGAAAAGCATGTAAGCAGGAATTCCCTTTTTGATCTCTCCTGAAGGAACACTGAAGGTGGGCACTGAATCAGGGGTTGTCCCCTCTCCATTCCCAAAAAGTCTCTTCGAAGCCTCCCTGGCTTTTTCGGCCTCTTCTTTTCCATGACACAGGGTTGTCGCTTCAAAGGCCAAGATTTCCTTTGCCCTCCTCAATTCGGCCCCTTCAACGGCACCCACCCGCTCAACTTCCTCCATTGGAAGAAGAGTGAACAAAGCGAGGAACCTCCTCACATCCCTGTCATCCTGGTTTATCCAATACTGGTAATAGTCATAGGGAGAAGTCAGCTCGGGATCCAGCCAAATCGCCCCTTTATGGGTTTTACCCATTTTTATACCGGAAGACGTGGTCAGCAGGGGAAAAGTTATACCATACACATCGGCCCCCTCGAGCCTTCGTATTAAATCCGCGCCCGCCAGGATGTTTCCCCATTGATCGTTTCCGCCCATTTGGATCCTGCAGTCATGATCAACGAACAGACGCCAGAAATCATATGCCTGAAGCAGCATGTAGTTGAACTCAATGAAGCTCAGACCGGTTTCCAGGCGTTGCTTGTAGCTCTCGGCCGCCAACATCCTGTTGACGCTGAAATGACGCCCTATGTCCCGAAGAAAATCAATATAGTTCAACCTGGTCAGCCAGTCGGCGTTATTGAGCATCAAAGCCCGTCCGTTTTCAAAATCCAGAAACCGCGAAAGCTGAAGCTTGATTCCCGCAGCGTTGGCGTCCACTTCGGCCCTGGACAGGACAGGCCTTGCCTCGGTTTTCCCGCTGGGGTCACCCACCAGGGTTGTACCACCTCCAATGAGAGCTATGGGCCGATGACCGGCCCTCTGCATGTGAACGAGGGACATGATCGGGAGAAGGTGCCCCACATGAAGACTGCGGGCTGTGGAATCGAACCCGATATAGCAGGTGGTGGGCCGATTGAGTACATCTCGAACCATCTCCGGATCCACGGCCTGCTCAATAAAACCTCTTTGTTCAAAAACATCGAACACGTTGTCCATTTGCATCACTCCACAGTTTCCGGCAACCTCATCCGCACCACCTGGCCGGAAGCGCCGAGGGGACCGATCTTCTTTCCATTGAGTTCCAGGGCCAGCCCGCCTGCATTACCTACCAGCAGGTCAAAAACCTTTCGGGCCTGCCATTCCAGTTCTTTTCCAGGCGAGAATATGTATTCCCTGGGCTCTCCACCGTCTATGGATATTCTCATCCAGGTTCGTTCCGAAACCTCTGCTTTCAATGTCAAAGGCAGCCTTTCCGCGTCCTCCTCGACAGCTTCCCCCCCTTCGGGAACATCCGGGGCCAAATTTGCGGTCGTCAGCGTTTCAGCCTCTTCACTCGGCGCCTCTTCACTCGGCGCCTCTTCAGCTGGCACCTCTTCACTCGGCGCCTCTTCGGCCGGCGCCTCAACCTGCGAAGGCCTTTCTAGAACAGGTTCTCCGGGTACGGTTTCCGGCGCCTCAAAATCGGTTTCAGGGGCCGCCGGGGCCGAATCTTCCTCCGTACCTTCGATGTTTCCGTCCGCCGGGGGAAGGGTTTCCTCCGCGCCCGGCGCTGCAGTAATCGAATCAGGCTTCCGCGAAATCTTTTCCCGTTTTGCAGAAGAGGATGGTTGTCTTTCCTGGCGGACTGCCGTTTCCGTGGAAGTGTCTTGGAAGGGAACACTCGTTGTTTTCATGGCGCTCCAAATCATGAAACCGCCGAGGGAAACACCCGCCGCCACAATGCATGCCAAAACGACAGAAAGCCTTATCCGTTTCGCGGGCTTGCTGGAGACCATATCGGAAAGGGGGCTCTTTCGCGCGGGCAATGCATCCGAGTGCTCCTCGACCAGCTTTTCGGCATCCATGCCCAGTGCACGTGCGTATGTTGCAACGAAGCCACGGGCCAGAGCAGGGGACGGCAAACCGTTCCAATCACCTCTTTCGAGTGCCTCCAAAAATCGAGGCTGCAGCCTGGTGGTTTCCGTCAAATCCTTTTGTTCCAGACCTCTGCCTTCTCTTGCAGACTTTAACTTCTTCCCCAGTTCAACAGCCGAGTTATTCTCCGGGAAATCGTCGTTAAGCACTTCTAATTCCGTATCTTTTCTTTCCATGTCACTTCACTCTCAGAGGACCGTCTTGATATAGGCCTCCTCTTTAAGGTCCGCAATCCACTTCCTGTATCGGGCCTCCATTTCTTTTTCATAAAGAATATCGTAAATGGCATCCCTTACTTCTTCGAACGATTTAGCTTCTCCTTCATCGCGATCCAACACCTTCAAAATCTGAATCCCGGCCGGCCGCACAACAGGTTCGCCAACCTCGCCTGGAGAAAGGTGTTCTATGCTGTCAAGAACCTGCTCGTCCAACTCGGACCATGAAAAAACACCAAGATCACCGCCCTCCTCCGCACCCGGACCCTTGGAAAATCTGGCTGCCAGATCAGAAAAAGATTCGCCGCTGCGCAGGCGATCAAGGATGTCTTCGGCTTTTTTGATGGTTTCGGCGCGGTCGCCCGGATCGTCACGGTCCCTGAACATCAACACGATCCCGGCAAGATGCACCTTCCCTCCGGAAGCAAAGGATTCCCTGTTGGCTTCATAGTATTGTCTCAGGGCCTCTTCTCTGATGATTATTCTCGACTTAACTTCGTAGTTTACCAGCCTGTTCCGCTGGATACTCCCGCGGAGATCTTCCCGCAGTTTCTCGATGGAGGAGCCTTCCCTGCGAAGGTTGTAGATAAGCTCATCCTCGCTCCAGCCGTTGGATTGCTTGACGCGATCAACAGCGGCGTCGATTTCTTCATCTGAAACTTCTATGCCCAGATCCTTGACTTTGGAAAAAGTGATTTTTTCCTCCACCAACAGATCGAGCACTTTTTGACGGATTTCCTGGTACCTGTCACGATTCCGCTCCTTCAATTCTTCCGGCTCGCGCCCGATCAATTCCTTTATCCTGCTGTTAAGTTCATAAAGGGTAACGACGTCTTCATTGACAAAAGCTACGACGCGGTTGGCAATCTCCGCCCAAGCTCCGCTCGTGCCCAACATCAAAAACAGCACCGTACATACAAAGCGGATAAAAACCATTTTCATAGAAAAGGCTCCAAATCATTTTCAAAAACAGAAAAAACAAAAACAAAACGCTACACTATAGACAGGGTCGCAAAAAACGAAAACACCGCCAGACCTCTTCCACTGCCCCTTCCGATAAACAAGGCATGAAGGCGAATCCAGATCATGGCCCATGTCCCTGATTTTTAGGGCATTCAACCTTCGATCCGGCAAACCGGATTTCTATCACAACCTAACAACTCAAATGTTATAAGCTACCAGTGCCATCTGAAAATGCAAGATAAATCTGCCCATGAACCGTTGTACATTTTGTTCATAAGGTGATTCACACGATGCATTCAGGATCCAAAACCGGTAGCACTCCGGGGCTGCGTCGAAAAAAACGAGTCGAAAAGTTTCTCTTTAACGACCGTAAGATCAAGCCTGGATTTAGGCATGGCCACCATCAGCTTATGTTGTGAAATCATCCGATAACGGCGGGGGGCCGCGGAAACAAGAGAAACCAGCCGCTCCGGTTCCATAGCCGCATGGGGCGCGAATGTCAGTAAAAGTTTCCCGGGGGATACATCCAACCGTGCAACACCCTGTTTTTTTAATAGCAGCCTTATGGACATGATATCCAGCAGATTGGCCGCTTCAACCGGAGGCCGTCCGAAACGGTCGCGGATTTCTTCGGTCATCGCCGAAAGTTCTTCCGCATTCCGGACATTAGACAGCCTACGGTACATATTCAGTCTCAGGTCCATATCCTCCACATAGGTTTCCGGAAGGTAGGCAGGCACGTCCATGTTGATTTCGGGATCGATCTCCTCGTGCCATTCTTCGCCTTTCAACTCAGCTACGGCCTGTTCTATCAGCTTGAGGTACAACTCGTAGCCCACCGCCGATATATGGCCAGACTGTGCGAAGCCCAGGATGTTGCCACCCCCCCTTATTTTCAAATCATGCATAGCCAGGTGTAAACCCGCACCCAGGTGGGAAAAGTCCATCAGCGCCTGCAAACGCTTTTCCGCATCTCTGCTCAGATTGGCTCCGTTCGAAAGCAGCAGGTACGCATAGGCCTTTTCATTTGCGCGCCCCACCCTTCCACGGAGCTGGTAGACCTGTGCCAATCCCATACGGTCCACCTCGTTGACAATGATAGTGTTGGCCGAAGGGATATCGAGCCCGGAATCGATGATGGTTGTGCATACCAGAACATCTATTCTCCTCGCCAAAAATTCCTTCATTGTGTCCTCTAGTTCCCTCTCCTTCATCTGGCCGTGGGCAACAGCCAACCTGGCTTTAGGGATGAGCCGCCTCAGGCCATCGGCTACAGCTTCTATGTCGTGCACCTTGTTGTGGACGAAAAAAACCTGCCCTCCCCTGGCCAATTCGCGTTCCACCGCCCCCGAAACCACCCCTTCGTCATAAGATGAAAGATATGTCTCGATGGAAAGGCGGTCCTGCGGAGGAGTCTCGATCACGGTCAAGTCCCTCACTCCCATCATGGACATGTGAAGTGTTCTCGGCACAGGGGTGGCCGTTATGGCCAAAACGTCCACCAGTGAACGGTACTTTTTGAGAGCCTCCTTCTGTTTGACCCCGAAACGCTGCTCCTCGTCCACGACAAGCAGGCCCAGATCCCTGAATCCCACATCCTTTTGCAGAAGCCGGTGAGTGCCCACTACCACGTCCACCGTGCCGGAGCGCAGCCTCGCTATAAGCTCAGTCTGCTCCGAGCGGGTCTTGAACCTGCTGAGCACACCGACTCTGACCCCGAATGGCTCGAGCCTCGGTTTGAAGGTATTGTAATGCTGTTCGGCGAGAAGCGTCGTCGGAACGAGCACGGCCACCTGTTTGCCGTCGGAAACAGCTTTAAACGCTGCCCTTAACGCCACCTCGGTCTTGCCGAACCCTACATCTCCGCATATCAAGCGGTCCATGGGACGTTCCGACATCATGTCCGCAAGCACATCTTCAATGGCCTTGATTTGATCTCGCGTCTCCTCGTGTTCAAACCCAGCTTCAAATTCGCTGAAAAAATTGTCGGGAGGAGAAAAGCCGAACCCGCTGCGGTGCATTCTCAATGCATATAAATCCACGAGTTGGCGGGCAATTTTCTTGACTGACTTCCTTGCTTTCGATTTAACCGTATTCCACGATCTTCCACCCAGCTGATCCAGCCTGGGATCACGTTCATCGGCACCTGCATATAGCTGAAGCGCTCCTATACGATCCGCAGGGACGTACAATTTGTCGCTTCCCGCATACTCAATGATAACAAAGTCGTTGACCCTGTTATTCACATTCATTGTGACCAGGCCGCCGTACCGGCCTATGCCGTGATCTTCATGAACAACGAAATCCCCCGGTTTGATCTGGCTGAACGCCGACCACTGTATGCCGCTTTCTCCGGATCTTGACACACGCGCCGCCCGTCTGCTCTTGGACCCGAAAATCTCGTCTTCTGTAACCACGTATAAGGCCATTTCCGGCCATGCGAATCCCCTTGCAAGACGTCCGATGCAAAAATACAACCCTGCAGCAGCCGGAACACTGTGCCACCCGAAAACGAGTTTCCCGCCTGTCACGCCGTAATTTTCAAGGATCTCCTGCAGACGGGAGCCCTGTTTCTCGGTTCGACTGACCACTACCACACGATCCCCGGCCGAAAGCCGCCGTGCAGTCTTTTCGGCTAGTGGAGCCAGAGAAACCCGCCCCCTCGATGCCAGCCGGACATCAAGTTCACCTTCATCCCTGAAAAGACCCGTGACATCCAGCCTCCGGGCGGCACCGGCAGTGGGGGTGTCCAGGCTCAAGGGATCGATTTCCACCTTCTGGAAACCTTCAAGCTGCTCATAGAGATCAGCTGCGTTCACGGTAAGGCCGTCTGTTTCCGGGAAAGGCGAACCCTTCTCGGAAGCCTCCAGCCTGAATCTTTCAACATCGGCCTGAAAAGAATCGATGGCGTTTGCGGCAGCTCGCCCGAAACGGCGACGCTCCAGGGTTATCAAAATGCCTTTTTCAGAAAAATAGTCGAAGATAGTGTCTAGGTTTTCATAAAAGTGCCGGAGCCATGCTTCCTGGCCGGGAAATCTTTTCGCAGCCTCATGCGGCTGCGGCAACCTTCCCATGGACCTTGCTCGCCCGAGGCCCGCTTCGTCCATTATAACCTCGCAGGCAGGAGGGATAATGACTTCATCCAGCCTGGCCCGCGATCTCTGGCCCACCGGGTCAAACGTTCGTATGGATTCTATGCGCTCCCCGTTGAATTCCAGGCGGACAGGAGAGGAATACAAAGGT
>CAYXDR010000085.1:0-9745 GCA_964463515.1 uncultured Desulfobacteraceae bacterium
TGTGATGGTTTCGTGACAGAATTTAAAGTTTTCGTGCCTGCAGTGAGCTATACGCCGTTTATTTGCGGTGGGATTTGAAGCTTGTTTTTAGAACAATTACAGAACAGGAGGTAAAAAAAGTGGTTTTAACGGTGGAGGCTAAGAAAGATATTATAGAAAAGTTCAAGACCCATGACAAAGACACCGGTTCTTCCGAGGTGCAAATAGCTCTGCTGACGGGTCGGATTGAGTACCTTACGGATCATTTCAAGATTCATAAGAAGGATCACCACTCACGGCGGGGGCTGTTGAAACTTGTTGGAAAAAGAAGAAGACTTTTAAATTATTTGAAAAAAAACGACGCGGAAAAATACCGTTCAGTAATCAAAGAACTGGGGATTCGAAAATAAATCTGCTTAATCGCTTTTTCTGCTTCAACCCGGGTTTCGACTGGATCATAATCAATGGGTTGGACTCTTTGCATGGAGTTGTTCTATGCAGGCATCGCGCAGGGGTGGGGTGCCGAAGCTCAGCAGGTGGAATGGAATTGCCAATTTGAATGGAAAGGAAAAGACATGATTAAAAGTTGTTCAGTTGAAATTAACGGAAGGCCGTTGCATATCGAAACAGGCCGAATTGCCAGGCAGGCCAGCGGGTCGGCTGTTGTTACTTATGGGGAAACCGTTGTATTGGTAACAGCTGTTTCGACCGACGAAGTTCGTGGAGGAATTGATTTTCTCCCGCTTACCGTGGAGTACCAGGAGATGTCATATGCTGGCGGAAGAATTCCGGGCAACTTCTTCAGAAGGGATATGGGGAGGCCCGGAGAAACCGAAACCTTGACGTCGAGATTGATAGACAGGCCATTGCGGCCGCTGTTTCCCAAAAATTATTTTTTTGAAACCCAGATTATCGCCAGTGTTCTTTCCACTGACAAGGAAAACGAGGCTGATGTGCTCGCACTCCTGGGCGCTTCTGCGGCACTTGAAGTTTCGGATATCCCGTTCGGCGGCCCGGTGGCAGGTGTCCGTGTAGGTAGAATCGACGGAAAATTAGTTGCTAATCCGACCGTCACAGAACAGGGGGAAAGCGATATCAGCCTGATTGTGGCCGGTAACCGCTCTGGAGTGGTAATGGTGGAAGGAGGCGCTCAGTTTGCAGATGAAGCGGAAATGATCGATGCGGTCTTTTTCGGGTACGATTCTCTCTTACCCCTGCTTGATCTTCAGGATGAACTGAAGGCCGCTGTGGGCAAACCAAAAAGGACGGTTCCGCAGCCCCTTTCAACAGACATCACCGGGGATAAAGTTCGTGACATTGCCGAGAGCCGGCTTTCGGAAGTGATTTCCACTTCAGATAAAATGGAGCGCCAACGTAAACGTAAAGAGGCTGTCCAATATACCGTTGATTCACTTTCGGATGAATTTGAAGGTCGTGAGGCTGACATAGCCGAGGCAGTACATGACCTTGAAAAACAGATGGTCCGGGGGATGATTCTCGATGAAGGGCGCAGGATTGACGGCAGGCCGCTTGATAGAGTGCGTCCCATTGAATGCGTTGTCGGTTTGCTTCCCCGGGTGCATGGTTCTGCATTGTTTACGCGAGGGGAAACTCAGGCGATGGTGTTTACCACCCTGGGAACAGAACGTGACGAACAAAGAATCGAATCGATTTATGGGGAGCATTTCAGGTCTTTCATCCTTCACTACAATTTCCCTCCTTACTCAGTCGGGGAGGCAAAACGCCTGGGCGGCCCTGGGCGAAGGGAAATAGGGCACGGAGCACTGGCAAGACGTGCCATTCAGCCGGTGATGCCCGATCCCTCCGAGTTCCAGTACTGCGTCAGGGTGGTATCCGAGATACTTGAGTCGAACGGATCGTCTTCCATGGCAACGGTTTGCGGGGGAACCCTGTCTTTGATGGATGCTGGAGTTCCGATCAAGGAATCCGTTGCAGGCGTGGCGATGGGCCTGGTTTCAGAAAACGGTAAGGTCGCCATCCTGACCGACATTATCGGAGATGAGGACCATTACGGAGACATGGATTTTAAGGTCACCGGAACACGGACCGGAATTACGGCACTGCAGATGGATATCAAGATAGACGGCATCACCAGGCAGGTCGTGGAGCAGGCTCTCGAGCAGGCAAAACAGGCCCGGCTTCACATCCTCGATGAGATGGCCAAGGCGATAGCAAGGCCAAGGCCGGAAATCTCCCAGTACGCGCCGATAATTGTCACTATCAAGATAAAACCAGAAAAGGTAAGAGTCTTGATCGGGGCCGGAGGTAAAACTATCCGCGAAATTACCACCGCCAGCGGAAGCAGGATAGAAGTAGATGATGAAGGCACCGTTCAGATTTCTTCCTGCGACAAGGAGAGCGCGGATTTAGCAGTTAAAATGGTCAAAGACATAGTTCAAGAGGCCGAGGTGGGAAAAATTTACAAGGGAAAAGTGGTGCGCGTTATGGATTTCGGTGCCTTTGTAGAGATTTTTCCCGGCACGGACGGTCTGGTTCACATCTCCCAGCTGGATCGTGAAAGAGTCAACCGTGTGACGGATGTGGTTAAGGAAGGCGATGAAGTGATGGTCAAGGTCCTTGAAGTGGACGACAACGGTAAAATACGGCTTTCCAGAAAGGCCGTACTTGAAGAAAGTTGATCGGATGTATAAGAAGACGTATCTTAAAAACGGCGTCCGAATAATTTCTGAAAAATTGGAGCACTTAAAGTCGGTTTCAATGGGCATCTGGATCGGTTCGGGTTCCAGGGATGAAGATGCCGCTCTAAGCGGCATTTCTCATTTTATTGAACATATGGTTTTCAAGGGTACGAGGAGACGTAGCGGAATCCAGATCGCAAAAGAGTTCGACGCAATCGGAGGCCTTTCCAACGCCTTTACGGGTAAAGAGTACACCTGTTATCATGCCAGGGTGCTTAACCGGCATTTTGATGTTTGTATCGACCTGCTCGGAGACATAGTGCTGAACCCGACTTTCAACCCGGTTGATCTTGAACGGGAGCGACAAGTGGTGCTTCAAGAGATAAGCATGGTTGAGGATACACCCGATGACATGATCCACGAGCTGCTGAGCCGTTCATTCTGGTCCGGCCATCCACTGGGGATGTCGGTGCTCGGTTCAGACGAAACGGTTTCTGAGATTGATCGTGACAGGATGATCCGCCATATGGGCCTGGCCTATGTTCCCGAAACTACAATTGTAACGGCTGCCGGCTGTGTAGACCACGATGAACTGGTCGAACGTTTCCTCCCCCTGTTTGAACCCCTCGGTTCGGGACGCGGGCTTCCTGTCCGATCGAATCCTGAACCGCACGGTGAAGCCTCCTGTCACGAAAAGGATCTGGAACAGGTACACATCTGCATCGGAGGTTTCGCTCCTTCACAAAAAGACGATAGCCGCTTTGCCTGCTCGGTTTTCAACACGATTTTGGGCGGAAATATGAGTTCCCGTTTGTTCCAGGAAATAAGGGAGAATAGAGCCCTTGCCTACTCGGTGTTTTCTTTTGTGGTATCTTATCAGGATGCTGGTTTGCTTGGAGTATATGCTGCCACAGATCCAGGGCAGGTGAACGATCTGCTTTCCAGCGTCCAGTCCGAGATAAGGAAATTGTGCAGGGGCGAGTTAAGCAGGGCTGATCTTGAGGCTGCCAGGGAATATCTGATCGGTTCAATGCATCTTTCCGCTGAAAGCCCGGACCATTTGATGAGCAGGCTTGCCAAAAACGAGTTTCTATTCGGACGGCCGGTGACGTGCAGCGAGGTGGAATCCAGGCTACGTGAGGTTGAGATGGACGATGTGGTTCAGGCTGCCTCCGAAGCTTTTTTGCAGCATCCGGTTTCACTTGTGACTCTCGGGCCTTTCAGCCGCACTGAACTCGATGACGGTCACCTCTTTTTCGGAACATAACCAATGGGAAATCTTAAAATACAGGTGCAATTGCTTCCTCACGCAGCCGGAATGGCTTTGCCTGCTTATGCATCCGCCGGTGCGGCGGGCATGGATCTGCGTGCGTGTGTGGATGAACCTGTTGTCCTGGAACCTGGTGCTGCCGCTCTTGTACCTACGGGGATAGCCCTTGCGATTCCTGAAGGCTTCGAGGGACAGATCAGGCCGCGCAGCGGACTTGCCCTTCACCACGGCATCGGGATGCTGAATGCTCCTGGTACCATCGACAGCGATTATCGGGGGGAAATAAAAGTAATTTTAATGAACTGGGGTCATAAGCCTTTCACTGTCTCGAGGGAGGAAAGGATAGCGCAGCTTGTCTTCGCACGGGTGTGGCGTGCCGAGCTGGTTCCTGTCTCGGGGTTGAAGGAAACTCCCAGAGGCCTTAGCGGCTTCGGCCACACCGGGCTCAGTTGAAAATCATGTTCCGATTTGCCGTGCTGGCCTCGGGAAGCAAAGGTAATGCCTGCTATGTGGAAACCGCGCAGGCCTGTATCCTCGTAGACGCGGGGCTGAGTTGCAAGGAGATCGAGAGGCGCTTGGCAGTCTTGGGTCTTTCCGCATCCCGCTTGAATGCGATCATTTTGACTCATGAACACACGGACCATATCCGCGGGGCAGGGGTAATGGCCAGACGTTACCGACTGCCGGTTTATACCACTGAAGGAACCCTGCACGCCGGGAACAGGTGCATGGGCGAACTACCCAAGGTTCTGCCCGTTAGAACCGGAACGAGCTTTTCGGTGGGGGATCTGGAAATTGATCCCTTTACCAAATGCCATGACGCCTTAGACCCCTTCTCCCTGACTCTCCGATGTGACGGTCTGAAGTTGGGAATCGCCACCGACCTTGGACGCAGCACCCGGTTGGTCGAGGACAAACTGAAAGGGTGCAATGCACTTATTGTGGAATTCAACCACGACCCGGTTATGCTGGAGACCGGACCCTATCCTCTATTTTTAAAGCGAAGAATCAAGGGGGCTGACGGGCATCTGTCCAACGGACAAGGCGCAGCCCTTATGGCCTCTGTTGCCCACCAGGCTCTGGATTACTTGGTGTGCGCTCACTTGAGCGAGGTCAACAACGATACCGGGGCGGTTTATGAAGAAGTCAAAGCGAGCCTGGAGAATTCTGTATGCGGGAAAGTCGATCTGATGATCGGTGAGCAGCATAGCCCCGGCCCGCTTGTTGAGTTGAAATGAGATGGGATGGAATCTTACCAGGACCGCACACCGAAGAATAGAGACTCCACGCCTTCAAGTGGCTCTTTACCAGCCCGAAATCCCGGCCAATACTGGAAACATTGCGAGGCTTTGCGGTGCCGCCGAGCTGAAACTTCACCTGATCCATCCACTGGGTTTCAATGTCGACGACCGCAATCTCAAGCGGGCCGGATTGGATTACTGGCATGAAGTGGACGTGTCTCATCACGGGGATTTTCAGGCTTTTTTAGCAGCAGTGGACAGCAGGGCGGGTATCATGGCATTCAGTCGGCACGCAGAGAAACCCTACTCCGAGGCTCTTGTGAAAACCGGGTGTGTACTGCTGTTCGGTTCCGAAAGCTGCGGCCTTCCGGGCTTTATTCACAGAGACTGGCCTTGCTACCGGATTCCAATATGGGGAAATGTGCGCAGCCTCAACCTCTCGACCAGCGTTGGAATCGTCACCTACCATTTCCTGCATGGGCTTGGTGCCTTCTAAGGAAAAAGCCGCTTTCCAGCCCATCGATGCAGAACGTTTTTATTCCCCGGTAAAGACCGGCTCGCGTTTTTCCCTGAAAGCCGCGAAGCCTTCTTCTCGGTCCTTGGTTCCGCGCACCATTATGGCTCCCTGCTCTTCGATCTGCAACCCCGCTTCCAGGCCTTCATAGAGGCCGGCGGCCATTGCCTCGAGAACACATTTCACTGCTACAGGAGGCCTTTTAACGAGGGTTTCAGCAAGTTCCAACGCACGGCCCATGAGATCTGCCGGGGGTATTATCTCATTTACAAGCCCGGCCGCCAGGGCTTCTCCTGCACTGATCTTTTTACTGAACAGAATCATGTCCAGGGCCTTTGTTCTTCCCACAAGGCGCGGGAGCCTCTGGGTGCCGCCCCACCCCGGGATAATCCCCAGGTTGAGCTCGGTAAGGCCTACGGATACGCCCGGAGAATCGACCATCAACCTAAAATGGCATGCCATTGCGAGCTCAAGCCCCCCGCCCAGGGCGTAGCCGTTTATAACTGCGATCGTCGGCTTTGGGAATCTATCAACTCGTTTCCACAAAATCCTTCCCATGCGGCTGGTTTCAGGAATGTTCACCGAATCCGAGACATCAAGGCCTGCGGAAAAAAATTTTTCTCCGGCTCCTTTTATGATTACGGCTCTTATCTGCCTGTCGTTTTCCACCTGATCCAGGACTTCTTCAAACCTCTGCATTGCTTCGAGGTTCCAGGCGTTGGCCGGCGGATGGTTAATCGTAATTTTTCCGATGCCCCCGCTTTTTTCAATAAGTATTTCGTTCAAGCCGAACCCTCCTTCTTTTCATTAAACCTGTCTGTCCATCGACCAGCGAACCACCGAAGAGGCCCAGGTCAGCCCGGCACCGAAGCTTACCATGAGAATGTTGTCCGCCTTGCCGACGAGACCTCCCCTATAGGCTTCATCGAGTGCGATCGGGATAGTCGCAGAAGAAGTGTTGCCGTACTTATGTATATTGGTGAAGACTCTGTCCATGGAAACGCCGAGGGATTTTGCCAGGGCCTGGATAATGCGTATATTGGCCTGGTGAGGAACGACCAGTGAAATGTCCTTGCTGGTGAATTTGTTGTGCTCTAAAGCCATCCCCGCTATATTGGACATTCGTTCAACAGCTATTTTAAATACCTTGTTACCTTCCATGATCATGTAGAAAGGTTTGATATCCATGCCGTCGAGGATTTCCGGGATATACGTGTTTCCCCATTCGGTGTGGAGCAGTTCCCAGAATGTGCCGTCCGAACGGATATGAGTCGAAAGAATCCCGCCGAGCCCGTCTTTTGCCGAAACAACGACAGCTCCGGCGCCGTCACCCATCAGAACGCATGTTCCCCTGTCCCTCCAGTTGAGTATGCTTGAAAGCCTTTCAACCCCAATGACAAGGGCGTTTCGGCAGGTACCTGCCCTTATGGAGTCGTCAATCGTTTTCAACGCGAACAAAAACCCAGTGCAACCGGCAGAAAGGTCGAAAGCCGCGGCGTTTAAAGCTTTCAGATTGTTTTGAACCATACAGGCAGTGGAGGGGAACTGACGGTCCGGTGTCACGGTGCCGGCTACGATCATGTCGAGATCCTCAGGGGTTATGCCGGCCATTGCCAGGGCCTTCATCGAAGCCTGGGTTGCAAGATCCGTGGCTGTTTCGTTTCGTTCGTTATGGGATATTCTTCGTTCCTTGATTCCGCTTCTCCGTATTATCCATTCATCGCTCGTTTCTACGATTCGTTCGAGCTCCCTGTTGGACAGCACCCTCTGGGGTATGGAAGAACCGGTGCCAGTAATATGAGCCGTTGGCATAATAAAAAGCTGCCTTTCAAAATTAACCTTTGGCGGTGATCCAACAAGCCCATGGTTTTTCATCGGCTTGTTCTTGAACTGCTGAGCCGGGATAGGCGTTTCCTGAGCTCAATCCCCGTGCCCGGGGGAATCTTTGTCAAAGCCTTTTTATTGTTCAGTCTTTACGAACGGATAGACATATTTTCCTGTAAACAAAAAGGCCACGTCCGGACTGCACGTGGCTGTCTGGCTCTCATTTCGCAACTTATCTTTATAAGGGTGAGCGTATTAAGTGTCAACCCCAATTTTTCCCTGAGTAAACATCAAGATACCGGCTCCCCGCCCGGAGGTATCACGCAGCTGCGTTTGCCTTCTGGCCTCGCTCCACTCTGGGGGCAAGACCTTTGTTTCTGCGGCTCGAAGCGTTCATTCGGCATTTTCACGATGAAAGACAAGCCCAGCAGGATGCTTGACTGGCTCAAAAGCTCATGACAATATATTGATTCGGCAACAGGTCGAAAGGAGAAAGATTTTGGAATCAAGCTCAACCGTTTTTGAATCCGTTGACAGTGTTATCGACGCCCTGGCCGATGAATCTTATATCGCAGACCGAGCTTTGGCTACAGTACTGTATCTTTCGAGGCGTCTGGAAAAACCAGTGCTGCTCGAAGGAGAACCCGGTGTAGGAAAAACGGAAGTGGCCCTTGTGCTATCGCGTATTCTTGGATCCCGCTTAATACGGCTTCAATGCTACGAAGGGTTGGATGCTGCAGCTTCTCTCTACGAGTGGAATTACCCTAAACAGCTTCTCCATATCCGCATGTGTGAACAGATGGATGCAGGGGAAGGACAGGTGGAATCCGAAATCTACAGCACACCGTTCTTGATCCGCAGGCCGTTGCTCGAAGCAATTACAGCGGCAGACGGGGCTTCTCCGGTGTTGTTGATAGATGAAATTGACCGGGCAGATGAAGAATTCGAGGCTTTTTTGTTGGAAATATTGTCCGATTTTCAGGTTACCATACCTGAAATAGGTACTTTCACTGCTGCTCGCCGGCCCCTGGTGGTCATCACATCCAATAGAACGAGGGATGTTCACGATGCGCTCAAACGAAGATGCCTTTACCACTGGATCGAATACCCAACCTATGAAAAAGAGTATGCTGTAGTGCTGGCCAGGGTGCCTGGAATCGAGGCTTCTTTCGCTGCGGAGATAACCTGTTTTATGCAAAGGCTTAGAAATATGGACCTGCTCAAGAAGCCCGGAATATCCGAAACGATAGATTGGGCCCGTGCGCTTATTGCGCTTCACAGGCCCAACCTCGATGAGAAATCCGTTCAGGAGACCCTCGGATGCATCCTTAAGTACAAGGAAGATCTGAATATGTTCGGCGGGGAAATCTGGAACGACCCCGGGCGGAGACAGGCTTTTTTCGACTCTTCAGCCCATGGAGGAGTGCATGACACAGGCTGAAAACAGTTTCGACCAAAAGATAGGGTTCCGTCCCGGCCTTACCTCCTTTATTTTGAGATTCTGCGGGTTCTTGAGAGACAACGGCTTCAATGTTTACCAAACCGGAGTTCACGATGCACTCAGGAGCTTGCTGGTAACCGGCCTGGACCGCCGGGAGGACTTCATGGCTGCAATGCGAGCAAATCTAACATCGGGGAGTCTCGAATGGCATCGATTTGACGAACTTTTCCTTGAATTCTGGAAAACCTGCGGTGAACAACCCCCGACACCGAAACACGATATGGAGACTGGACCGAAACCGGATGATTTTCCACAGGCTGGGGGTTGCGGCTCACTTCAATCAGCAGTCGAGTTCACTTCGGATGCAAAAGAACCTGACGCCCATGAGGCTTTTGACGGTGGGGCCGGATACAGCTGTCTTCCCGGGCTTGGCCGCAAAGATATAGGACTTTTTGACAGCGGAGACATTCGGGCCGCTTCTCTGGCACTTAAGAAAATCGCAGAACCTTTTCGCCTGGAATCCGGCTTGAGGAAGACGAGAACGGCCGGGAAGACCGCTTCCATTGATATGCCCCGGACACTCCGGGCCGGCCTGAAGACCGACGGGGCCTTTTTGAAATTGTTTTACCGAACCAGGAGGAGAAGGCTCAAAAGGCTCGTGGTGCTGGCGGATGTAAGCGGGTCCATGGAGCGGTATTCACGGATCGTGATGCCGTTTATACTCGGGCTGAAGTCCGTCGGATCAAAGGCCGAGGTTTTTGTTTTTTCCACCGTGCTTACCCGGATTACCTTTTACGTCAAGCGCCTTCCACTGCG